>CAYXQH010000442.1:0-5611 GCA_964467425.1 uncultured Saprospiraceae bacterium | reverse complement strand
CAATTATGCTGTTTTGTATTTGTTTTTTTATAAATTGAATAGCATATTGGTATTATAAAAAACGATTGTAAACCCGTGAACAAATTATATTAAATCCGAAATTGATGCATATAGCTCAACCTTTACGAAATATTGTTTTGTATCTGGCTTTGTTGCTGGTACCTGCCGTAGCTTCTGCGCAGATTGAATACCATGAGATTTTGGTAAATGATTCTCTCCATTATAATTTTGAATCCGTTGCAAACGCACCTCAAGTAGAAATTGAACCTGTAAATGGGGATTACATCTTTAATGGACTAGAAAATTATCCTTTAGGCCAGATCGGCGATAACGAATTAATATATATTCCAAATACAGATTATTTAGGACCAGATACTATTCAAATTCTATTTTATGTCGATGGCATTACCGGCCCTTCTCAACGAGTAGTCACATTGGCTATAAATGTTGTGGAAGCCTATGTAATGGCAATTAATGATTTTGCTTCTACCTCCTTAAATACACCAACCACTATTGACGTGCTTGGAAATGATATGGGACCTGGAGAACTTTCTATAAGGAACATTCCCTTAACTAATCATGGAACAGCAGCTATTGTCAATGGGAATATTGACTTTACGCCATCTTCTACTTTTAAAGGAAGAGCAAACCTAACCTATACAGTATGTGATGAAGCTAATAATATCTGTGATGTAGCAACGATTACTGTTTTTGTTCAGGAGAATCTATCTGTAAATGATAGTACAACTATCGTTATCCAGAAAAATAATCAAGCAAGAGCCTTATTTCCTACAAATGATGGAATACAGGAGTTAGAAAGCCCAAATCATGGAACATTAAACTTAATGGATGGTGGGCTTAAATATACCCCTGATCAAGATTATGTTGGAAAGGATACGTTCACTTACGCGTACAATATTAATACAACTACTTCATTAGCTACCTTTGTTATTGATGTGTTATGGGCCGCTGATCCAAACACCATGGTAGTAAACGATCATGCAAACACTGCCATCAATGATAGCACTGAATTTAATGTTTTGGATAACGATTTAAATACAGGACTATCTATATTAACCTATACGCAATCAGATGAAGGAGGTTTAGTAGAACATTTAGGTGATGGGGAATTCAAATATATTCCACCGAATAGTTTTAATGGATTAGACTTTTTCGAATATACTGCGAATATATCTGGAACTTCTGCAGAAGAAACAGGAGTCGTTTATATTGTGGTTAGTAATCGTCTACCGTCAAATGATGACTATACCTTATACACACCTAAGAATACTCCAATTGTAATTGATTATGATATACCAATTACTAATTTTGATTTTGAAATTATATCTCAAGGACAATTTGGTGAAGTCGTCTATCATCCAGGATATGTAAATATTGAAGTGAATGGTCAGGATGTGGAAGGCTATAATGTTTTAGTTTATTCTCCATATGATAGTTATGTTGGAGCTGATGTTTTTGAAATTGAATATTGCGTTGGAGATGACTGCAAGCAAGTGATTGTAAATGCTGAAATACTAGAAATTACGAATCCGCAGGCAGATACCTTATGTGTGACAGATTGCGTTTGGCCTGGAGATACCAATAGAGATGGTGTAGTAAATATGTCAGATGTCCTTCCACTAGGTTATTGTGTTGGAGAAGTTGGACCCTCTAGAGATAATGGAAGTACTGAATTTTATGGTCAATTTGCTTCTAATTGGGATGGCGAGATGGGACCTGCTGGTGTAAATATTAAACATGTCGATGCTAATGGAGATGGATATGTTTCTGATTTAGATACCGCTGCAATCCATCTTTCATATGGTATGAGCAGCCAACTAACGCCTTCACCGGTTCCTACTAATACACAAATTCCTTTATTCTTTGTTCCTCGAACTCAAAACCCGGGACCAGGAGATAAAGTTATAATTGATATCGTTTTAGGTACAGAGAATTTACCAGCAATAGATATTCATGGAATTACTTTCGCCTTAAATTTCAATGAAGATATTGTTGAAGAAGGTACGATGGTCGTTGAATATGCGAGTGAAAACTGGTTAGCCTATGAATCTACGATGATGAGTATGGTGGAAGAGCCCTACTTAGGTAGAGTAGAATCAGGTTATACTCGAGCGACGGGTATTTCTAAAAATGGCTATGGTATTCTTGGTCAGGTTTCATTTATTGTAGTAGATGATATCATTGATGGTAGTAGACTAAGAGATACATTGACTCGTACTTTCCGTCCAGAAGCTGTCTTATCGATGAATGCAGCAGGAGAGTATATGAGTTTAGCTTCGCAAAATTTTGATTTAAGAATTGCTCACCAAATTGATGAGCCATTTGAAAATGATAACCGCAATTTAATTGCCTATCCCAACCCAACAACCGGTGTTTTAAATATTTTTGTTAATGGCAAAAATGAATTAGAGCAAGTAATTGTTCATTCACTAACAGGGCAGGAGGTTTATAGAACGACAGATGAATTAAGTGGAAAACAAACGAACATTGTTCTAAACGAAAAAGTAGCAACAGGTATTTATCTGGTGACTGCTATTTGCGACCGAGGGGTATTTACACAAAAAGTTAAACTGGTTAGATAATAACTATCGTTATTAACTAATTCAATCACAATCACATCTAAGCTTTCCGCATTATATAATGCGGAAACCTAAACACGGATATGTTCATAGGATTTATATAATTTGTTCTAAGAAAGTCGCATCGTAAGATGCGGCTTCTTATGTTTTTAGGGCTATTTATTATAGAAAAACTTAGAGCATACGACCGATCTTCCTCCGAACAAGGCCTTTGTTCAATAAGCATAATTTTAAAATTCTAATTAGGGGAAAATTAAATGTGGGAAGTGTATACTTCTTTAGAATGAGATAGGATAGAATCAATTGGAAAAAAACTATAAAACACTTACTGGTTACTTACTTCCTTGGACCACTATACCGTTTCTTTTTATTATAAGGCTTTCTCTTACCTCCTTTACCACCGCCACCACGATAAGGGCGTCGGCCACCTCTTCCTCTGCCTCTGGAAGCTTTAGGATTGTATTCAGGACCTGCGCCAACTTCTGGTGGGTTTGGAGCTTTAGCAACGGTTTGACCAATTAATTCTTCAATGGTAGCAAACTTATGTTGATCTTTATCGGAAATGAATGTTAAGGCAACACCTGTTGCATCAGCTCTTGCTGTACGTCCAATTCGATGGACATAATCTTCTGCATCACCAGGTACATCGTAGTTGATGACAAGACTGATTTCTTTAATATCAATACCTCGAGCCAGAATATCTGTTGCAACTAAAATTTGAATTTTTTTAGCCTTAAAAACACTCAACGCTTTCTCTCTTTGCTTTTGATCTAGATCAGAGGAAATTTCCAAAGATTTAAATCCTTTCCGCTGCAAGGCGGTATTGATCTCCCGGACCTTTTTACGAGTAGAAGTAAATATGATGATGCTTGGATAATTTGCCTTTCCATTAAGCAAGCTTTCAATCAAAGGGATTTTTTGAGCATCATAAACTAAATAGGCCCCTTGCAATACGCCAGCTGCTGGTTTGGAAATAGCAATACTGACTTGTTTTGGATTTTTTAAAAGCGTCTTTGCAAGTGTTCGGATCTTACCAGGCATTGTAGCTGAAAATAAGAGCGTCTGCCGAACTTTAGGAAGTTTTGAAACGATCAGCATGATATCATCATAAAATCCCATGTCAAGCATTCGATCTGCTTCATCTAGAATCAAATGTTGCACCTTATCCAAATTGACATATCCCAGATTGATATGAGATATGAATCGTCCCGGCGTTGCAATTATAATATCAGCACCCTGTGTAAGTGCTTTTTTTTGTTGCGCCCATGATTCACTATCACCTCCTCCATATACTGGCAGAGAACTGACCCCTATGAAATAGGAGATACCTTCAATCTGCTGATCAATTTGTAAAGCCAACTCTCGGGTTGGAGCAATGATTAAAGTATTTATATCGGTGGTTTGATCTTCGTTCTTAGCTAAGCGATTAAGTACAGGTAATAAAAAGGCTGCTGTCTTGCCTGTTCCGGTTTGTGCACAAGCAATTATATCATCCCCGTCTAAAATAATCGGTATCGCCTCTTGTTGGATAGGAGTAGGCTCAATGAAACCCATTGTTTCAAGGGCACTATCCAGACTTGGTTCGAAATTGAAATCTTTAAAAGTCAAAGGCGATGTGTATTTAATGCATTATATGTTGACTAACCAACAAATTCATATTTTAAAGAGCACAAATTTGGTTAAAATATGCTGAAAATCAAAGTATTTGAAATTTTCTTATTATTCTTATGTAGATAACGGTCAAATAATGAAATCAAAATATGACGTTTAATTTTGATCGATATAATTACATAACGGAGGATTTGCCTAAATAGATTCTCTTATGTTAAGATTTTCTTAATAAAACAGCAAATACTATGAACAAATCGTTTTTATCGCACAAAGTGGATTCTATGAACAAATTATCCATTCTTATTATACTGTTCCTTTTTATAGTACCCTTTCAGACAAAGGCCCAAAATTATTTTGGAATGCAGTTTTCCTATATGCAGCCTCTGAATGATTATGAAAAAAATCTGGAAGTGAGTCCAAAAGGATTTGGATTGAACTATATGTTTAAACCAAAAGTGTTTAAAAAAATATATATCGGAGCGCAATTTGGTGTTTCTATGTATGCCACAGACTCTTATACACTGTCGGTTGAAATCGAACAAAATGAGTTTTTAGATGTTGAAGTTGAAGAAGAAGATTGCTTTCTCTCTTATAATTTGACAGGGCGATATTACTTTGTAGAAAACAAACTAATAAATCCTTACATAGAGGGTAGAATTGGAGGACTTTCTTTTTTTAGTACGAAGATGACGGATGAGGATTACGACAAATATTATGATAATAGCACCGCATTTTTTGGTACTTCTTTTCAAAAAGGAATTGGTGGAGGATTTAGTTATCATGTGAAAGATAATTTGTGGATGGATTTTAACGTTATTTATAATAGCGGAACGAAAACAGATTATAGAAACATAGGCACTTCTGATATTGCCTTTCGAGTCGACCCAGAACTCAGCAAGTTTGAATCCTACACGGATAACTTGAATTTTAATCTGGGTATTCAATTTGGTTTTTAGTTGGTTTTGTTTGTTAGATAATAGAAGGGCTTAGCTTTACGCTAGGCCCTTCTTATTAGCAGTATTTCGTTTGCCATTTGTACAGATAAAAGATTCAGTGAGCTTGTGGAGTTTTTACATTATGCTATTGGAATTGATTTAAAACGTTTTTTACCGATCCTAAATAAGAGCTGCCAAATAAATTCAGATGAACCAATAAATAATATAACTGATAAATAGTCACCCGATTTTTTAGGCCAGGTTCTAATGGATAAAGGTTGTTATAAGAGCTATAAAATTCATCTGAAAATCCTCCGAAAAGTAAAGTCATCGCAATATCCATTTCCCGATGCGTGTAAGACACCGAAGGATCAATCAAAACTACCTCGCTTTTTTCATTCACTAAAAAATTTCCATTCCATAAATCACCATGGCAAAGTGCTGGCAGTTCAGCTGGACAAATCG
>CAYXQH010000441.1:0-5619 GCA_964467425.1 uncultured Saprospiraceae bacterium | reverse complement strand
CTACTCTAGAAATATATTTTTTCAAGTGTAAAAGTATTTTATTGTTTCAAAACAACGTATAAAAACAAATGAAAATTTAGTTAGGTTTTATAGATTTCCCATTTTAACCATTCAAATGATCATTTTTACCTTCTGTTCGTTTTTAAAAAAATTCGATATAGGCTATATCTATTTGGAAAGCGCCGGAATTCTTGTCATTCATTAAAAAGCCAAGTCGTTGTACATCTAGTTTATTATCATAGGATTCACCAGTATTTCGCCCAAAGTACTTTTGTTGAAAATCAAAAAGCGGTAATTCGATAATTGTCCATTCCGCTTTTCTAGTTTGAAAAGTATGCTTAAAATATAAAGCTGAATAACCTGATTGAGTTTCTAATGTAAAATCATAATCTCTACCTTCCCCTTTGACTTTTAAACGCACATTTTTAAATTTTGAAAGATCCAAATTCATCCGACTGCTTTTCATCCAAGAAAAACCTCCATTATTTTCCAAGGATAGCTTTCCTGAAAAACGAATATGCTGATCTTCAAAAGCTAATTGACCACGAGAAAGCCCTCCCATCACTCCATCATTGACGATCGACCAATTTGAGCTATTGGATTTTGAACCTAAATTAATTTTTAAAGTATCTGAGAGAAACAATAAACTTAAAGTGATTAATAAGTAATGAGACATAGAATTAGCTTGTAGTTTTTATGATTTCCGTTTATGTATATAAATAGTACACTGACATTCATTACAACAGTAAACGATCATTTTGGTTGTTAAAAAGTCTTTTTTTAAGTATGAAAACAAACTAGTACGACCATCATTTTTCAGAATCATTAGTATTTGAATATAAATTTTCAAAACTTTAACACTTTTTCAATCAACTGATAATCAACAACTTACAATCAAACAACCTAATCAATTAGTTTTAAAACTAATAGAATAGTTGATTAACTAACCAATTAGTTATATGTTTGTATCAACAAAATATTTGATTATGCAAAAATTAGCAAAACGAGAGGAACAGATTATGCAGGTGCTTTGGAATTTGGAAAAAGCTTTCGTCAAAGAGATCGTAGAAGGTCTGCCTGAACCAAAACCTCATTATAATTCTGTTTCAACCATGGTCCGGATTTTAGAAGATAAAGGATTTGTTGGTCACCTCGCATTTGGAAAATCACATCAGTATTTCCCAAAGATTTCAAAAGAGACTTATCAGCAAACTGCTGTTGGAGATGTTGTAGATAAATACTTCGACAATTCCTTTCCCAAAATGGTGGCCTACTTTGCACAGTCTGAAAAAATTAGTGAAGGTGAATTGGAAGAAATTCTTAAAATGATCAAAAACCCAAAGTAATGATACCTTATTTGCTACATTCTTCTATCCTTCTTTCCGGATGCTTTATTTTTTATTGGCTATTTATCCGAAAAGAAACGTTATTTAAACTAAATCGATGGGTACTCATCACGAGTATTTTACTATGCTTGACGCTCCCACTTATTTCTATTCCAGAGGATTGGTCTATCCAATATGCTCCTGTTACTGAAGTAATGGAACCAACTCCAGGTACAGAAATTTTACCTCCAATCGATATTGCTCCATCTTCTGATGTTATTTCAACCACGACAGCAGAAGAGGTCATTGCAGCTGAAAATATTTCGCCTCCGCCTTCAGAAGGAACTATCCTACGAGAGGCAATACCTTATGGTCTTTATGCTTGGTATATTTATTTGATTGGCGTAGCGGTTTTCTTTCTTGCTTTTCTAGTGCAATTGATTGTCTTATTAACAAAGATGTACACTTTTGTTTCTTTTAAAGACGGACCTTATAGAATTGTTGAATTAGTAAAAGACGAAGCCCCCTACTCTTTTTTTAATAGCATTTTTATAAATCCTACTAAGTACGACCTTGATACCTATACACAGATCATTGAGCATGAAAAAATTCATATTCAACAAGCTCATTTCTTTGACAAAATGCTCGCAGAATTTCTCTTGATTGCTTTTTGGTTTAATCCATTCGTATGGCTATTAAGAAATGCGATCACCAATAATCTGGAGTACTTAACTGATTCCAGTATGCTACAAAATGGTACGGAAAAGCAAACATATCAATTAAGTCTTTTAAAAGTTTCTGTTCCGCAGCATCCTCTAAATTTAACCACCAATTACAATAACTCTTTTTTAAAAAATAGAATTAAAATGATGAATGCAAAAAAATCTTCCGCTAGCTCCAGCTGGAAATATCTATTCTTATTACCATTAATAGGATTCTCCATGATTTGCTTAAATGATGTTCAGTCTAAGGACACCTCCCTCCTTTCGACAATGGAATACATTGATTATCAGGATCAAAATCCTTCAGAAAACGAAAAAGCTTTGGAAAAAGAAGTTGAACAACAACATGTTCAAACAATCAAAAAAACAACGCAAAAAGAAGATTTGGTAAATCGAGAGAAAACAAAAGTAGATTCAAAAGAAAAACAGAAGCAAAAGCAAAAAGAAGCTGCAAAATCATCCTTCAAGAACAAAGAAAAAAGAAAACTAAAAGAAAAAGAAGCTTCTAATAGTTTCATGGAGGGCAGACATACGAATATTAAACCAGGTCATTGGGAAAGTGAAATAGACGGGACTCAAGTTTGCTTCGAATTAAATAACTCTACTCCCGACAGAAGATCAGTTTCTTATATAACTACCTGTTTTAAAAAGTCAGAGTTGAGTGAAATTCCCAGAGGAGCTGATAAAGATTTTTTCATAAAACGGGAGGCAGGAACGTTAAAACTAAACGGCTCATTTTCTGGAAATTCCGGCAAAGGCAGTTTTAAATTTGAAAAAGACAAAGCTTTCTTAGCTTATTTAAACAAAGAAGGTTTGAGAGCAAAAGAGAAAAACGACTCGTATCACCTTTTCTTAGGTAATATCAATAAGGAATATGTAAACTACCTCAAATCTAAAAATTTAAAAGTAAATGGAAAAGATTTAGTCAAACTAGGAATTTTCCAACTAGGCAAAGATGAATTGGATGAAATGATTGTGCTTTTTAATGATTTAGATGAATATTACGACGTTGAAGATTTGATACATTTTAAAATACACGGCATAGATGCTGATTATGTAAACGAACTTAAGAGTCTGGGTTTCTGGAGGTTAAATCAAGATAATATAGCACAGGCAAAAATCCATAATGTATCTCCAGAATATATAAAAAGTCTTCAGGAAGCTGGCTATACGGATATGTCTATGCAGGATTTAATTCAATTTGCCATTCATGATATCGATCCAAGATTTATAAAAAGTTTTGAGGAAGTTGGAATTACCGATCTTTCTAAACAAGAAATTCTTCAGGCTGGAATTCATAATCTTGATATTGATTTTATAAAAGAACTGGAAGAAGAAGGACTTAGTAATATGGATATGGATGAGCTTATTCAATTTGCCATCCATAATGTTGACGCAAGAGATATTAAAGCGTTCAAATCAGCTGGATTTGAACTGGACAAACATGATTTTCTCCAAGCAGGAATTCATAATGTCTCTACAAAATACATTGATCAGATGAGAGCGCTTGGTTTTAAGGATGCTGATCTAAATGATTTTGTTAAAGCTAAGATCCATGGTGTCAACCCATCGTTCATTAAAAAAGCCCGAAACAAAGGGTACAATCCAGAGACCTTGAGAGAATATGTGAAGTTGAAAATTGGAGGTATTTAATCGGAGCTTTGCTCCTACTCACCGCATCATCTTTTTATAATTAATAAAGCTAAGTGTTTTGGTTGGTATTCTTAAAGTTTACTTTGAGAATACTGGCCATACGCGCTGTTGTCAGGAGTGAGGGCTAAAGAGTGATGTAGTAACAAACCAAATCAATGAAATATAAGGTATATATTTTTTTAGCACTCCTTACAATAAGCTGTGATACGAACAAGACTTTAAAGGTAAGTTCGCCTAGTCAAAACCCTGAGGTAATTTCATTATTGGATTCTCTAAATCAAGAACTTACTACTTTTAAAAACGGCACCTTAATTCCTGGCTTAGCTGTTTCAATCGTCAATAAAGAGAGCGTAGTATTTCAAAAAGGATATGGATTTGCTAATTTAAAATCCCAAAAAGCTTTCACGCCTCAAACAGTCCAACCTATTGCAAGTATCTCCAAAACATTTATTGGCGTAGCGCTTATGAAGTTAGTCGATCTGGGTAAAATAAATCTGGATGATGAAATCAATTCTATTCTACCTTTTAAAATCGTCCATCCTAAATTTCCGAATACCCCAATTACAATAAGACATCTTGCTACACATACCTCTTCTATCAGTGATAATTATGGCGAGAATGGAGATGGATATTGGTTATTAGAATCCAACAATTATAAACGAGGAGAAATAAGAGATGACATGTTTGAATTCTTAGAAATCATTGGGCAAAACCAAGCCCTATCTATAGAACAACATATTAAAAACACCTGCCTTCCTGATGGAAAATGGTATAAGGAAAACACCTACCTAGATCATGCTCCAGGAACCACTTATTCTTATTCTAATAATGCAACTACTCTTGCAGGACTCATAATAGAACATGTCTCAAAAACCTCCTTAGATAATTTTTGTAAAAAATATATTTTCCGACCTTTGAAAATGAAAAACACTAGTTGGAGGTATAGTAAGAAAAACGCTGATTTATTAGCAACTCAATATTTTCCAGATAGCCAAAGTGCTCCTACTGAGATTTTTAAAATGCCTCGGTTTACCTATTCCAGAATTCCAGCAGGACATCTAATTACAAGCATTGAAGACTTAAGCTTATATTTAATGGAAATGATAAGAGGGCATGAAGGAAAAGGCAAAATTCTTTCCAATGAATCATTCAAAACATTATTAAATCCGCAATTAGATAATAGTCATTATGGCGATAGATATTCCGGTGAGTTTAATGTAAAATACGATGTTGGAATTTTTTGGGGAATGTCTTATGAAGGTCTTAAACTTCATAATGGAGGCGAAATAGGGGTATACTCCTTTATATATTTTGATCCAGAAACAAGTTATGGTGCTGTAGGAATGATTAATGCCCGAATCAATAGTTTTGGTGATTCAAGAAGTATCATTCGGAAATTCGAAAAGAAATTAAGTCGTATTAAGTAGAACTATTTTTTCTTCTTTTTGGACCATGGCGGACTATAAGGAACGGTATCATCTAATAACAAAGCTTCCTGTAACACTTCCTGAAGGGCATCCATTGGTATATCGTCGAGACTGGAAATCTCAATCCCTCCGATTTGTCTTCGCCCTTTCATGTTCAAAATTCCAGAAGCATTCGACAACTCTATTGCTCGCATAAAGCATAGCTCTATGTTTCCATTCTTCAAAACATTGGTATAACAAATCCACGATTTCCGAAAATAAAAAGGAAGCTTCCATCGAACTTTCGCTTCGACATTAGGTATCGAAATCATCAAATCATGTAAAAACAACAAAATCTCTTGCTGCTTTCCCTCTTTATTATAAATAAGATCTTCAACTGCTGACATAGGTTTTTGAAATATGGTTATATAGTTATGTGGTTATATGGTTGTTATGTGGTTATATGGTTATGTGGTTATATGAAAATAGCTCCTCACCTTTCTACCTTTCTAC
>CAYXQH010000440.1:0-5621 GCA_964467425.1 uncultured Saprospiraceae bacterium | reverse complement strand
CTTGTTTTAGAAGGAAATCCATCAGATTATAATTTCGAATGGACACCAAATGTAAGTGATAGTGAATTCGCTGAAAATCTAGGAGCAGGAACTTATTCTGTTACGATTTCTGATGCCAATGATGCTTCTTGCTTCACTATTGAAACATTCGTTGTTGGAAATGCAAATGGACCTGAAGTTGAAAATATAATTACGACTGCAGCGACTTGCGCAGATGACAATGGAACAGCAAATCTTGAACCTGCTTTCTTTCAGTATGATTGGAATGATGGAACTTCTGGTTCTTTCCGAAATAATCTTGCTGCTGGAACCTATCAGGTGACAGTAACTGATCCGGGCACTGGATGTTTTGATGTGTTTGAAGTAGTAATAGAAAGCATAAGTGATTTAATAGCGGAAGCGCAGATTGATAATCTTCCTGCTTGTGGTGAATCAGATGGAGAAGTTACGATTAATGTAACAGGTGGTTCTGGAAGTTATACGATTGATTGGAGTGATGGTGGAACGGGTGCAGATCGTAATGATCTTGCTGCCGGAACGTACACGATTACAGCTACAGATAATGATGGTTCTGGTTGTACTGCTGAGTTGACCTTTACTTTAGAAAATGAAGTAGATGGTGGAGCAGAAATTACAATTTCAAATGAGCCGGTGATGGTGAACTGTGTTGGAGAATCAAATGGAGAAGTAGACTTCACGGTAGACTTGCTTCCAGGTTTTGCTCAGCCAGCTACTACGGTAATTTATGATGCGAATGGAGAAGAGGTAAGTAATGGTGATCTTGCTGCTGGAAATTACTGTATCACAGTATTTGATGGAAATGATTGTCTGGCAGGTCAAAATTGCTTTGAAGTAATTGAACCTACTTTGATTGATGTAGATGTCATGATTACCAATGAAGATTGTGATGCACTAGGAATGATTTCAATTGAAGTGACTGGCGGAAATGGTGGCTATACTTTCGATTGGGGAGACCTTGTTGGTAGTACAGATCCACAGGATCGTGAAAACCTTTCTGCAGGGACTTACAATCTTACGGTAACGGATGCAAGTGGATGTGTTGCTATCGCTAACAACCTTACGGTTGCAGATGATTGTATCCCTTGTCCGGATACAGAAACGGTTTTCTTAAATCTTGATGTAGAAGATCTACTTACTGAATGTATTGAAATAGAAGGATGCTTTGACGAATCTCAAACTACAATTGCTTTACTGGGTGGCGGCTTAAATGGTAACTCAGGATTTGGAAATTGGGTTTTAGATGTAGATGGATGTTTGACTTATGAAAGTGGAAATGTAGAAGGTGAATTTATTGATACAGTATGTGTAGTTGCCAACTTTAATGGTTTGCTGGATACGACATGTTTTGTATTTACGATTTCATCTAGTCCATTGGTTACTCCGGATTTAGATACGGTTTATGTTTCTACCAATGAAGAAGAACCAATAACCGATTGTGTGCCACTGGATGAGTTAAATGGAGATTTTGCAAGTATTGATATTTGGTATGGTCCAGTTAATGGAACAGGTACGCTAACGGTAGATCCAAATGAACCTTGCTTCACATATACACCAGGGCCAGGAGAAACGGGTAACTTTATTGATACCATGGCGGTGATTGTTTGTGATGATCTTGGAGTATGTGATACTACAATTATTATCACTTCGGTAGTTCCTACTGGTTGTCCTGATGTGATTACCGATGAACAGGTTATGCTGGAAGTGACGGAATGTTTTGAGCTTGGATTCTATTGTTTACCAATCAATCCGATTGATTTGTTTAATTATCAAATCACGGATAATGGAGAACCTTACTTCCAAGGATTTATAGCATGTGATTTTGATTCTACTTTATTGTATCCAACGGATGTAATTCTTGCTCAGGCTCCTACTGGACCCTATGAGTTAGTTAACTGGACAGCAAATGGAGTAAATCATTCCATTACAGTATTCGAAGATTTAGAAGAATTAGTAGATTCAATGAATGTTTGGGACCCTGCTGGTAACTGGATGCTTAATCCTGATGGAAAAATAGAAGGAGGCACTGCTTTCGATATTTATGGTCCATTGGAAATTAATCAGATTCCATTCCCATTCAATAACTTCTCCATTAACTTGAGCACGATAGAAATTCCAAACGGAATTCAGATCGCTGTAGATACCGGATTCCATGAAGTGATTATCAATAACATTTTTGATGGTTGTCAGGATACCATAATTATTGAAGTAGAGTGTACCAACATCTTCTGTCCTCCGGTTTATGCTGGTCCAACAACACTCATGGCTTCAGATTGTGATAGCTTAACGGAACTATGCTTAGATATTGAAATAGGTAATTTATTGAATTACACGTTTGAAGATAATGGAGTCTTCTATCAAGGTCCACTAGATGGCTGTGCTGTTGATTCATTGATTACTTATCTAACGGTAGGTTATAATACGCCTGGAGATTACGGATTAGATAGTTGGACTGTAAATGGACAAGTATTTAGTATTGATAGTTTCACAACGATTGAGCAATTAGTGGATTCAATGAATGTTTGGGACCCAGGTGCAAACTGGCAAATTCAAGGATTACTGATTGTCGGTGGCAACTTCTCAAATATGTACGGAGATATTATCGTTTCTCAGAATGGAGCGGTAATCGCAACCTCTAACCCGAATATTCAATTGGTTCCAAATGGTATCTCTATGCAAATAGATACTGGGTTCCATGAAATTATTATTACAGATACGAATACTGGATGTATTGATACGCTTGAAATACAAGTGAATTGTGATCCGATTTCCGGAATGAATACGGATACTTTATTGACCGTGTTTGAAGGAATGACTGATACCTTCTGCTTAGATGTAACAGGACTTGGAACAGTCTCAAGTATTATCAATGTTTGTCCGAATGATTCTGATGGAAATGTTTCTTTCATGGTTATTCCTGGAACGAGTTGTGTAGAATATACTGGAGACATTCTAGGGTTAGATACCTTCTGTATTGAAGTCTGTGATTTCACATTGGGTATCTGCGATACGACAACAATTGTAGTTGAAGTCGTTCCACAACCAGATACGATTTTCGTTGACTTATTACTTGGCTTCTCTGATACGATCTGTATTGATACGACAAGTTTGCCTGGTAATATTGTTTCGTTCAATAACTTCTGCTTCCAGGATGATTTAGACGTCTTCTTGAATGAAGATACCTATTGTGTCGAGTTTATGGGAATTGATATTGGAACGGATACCATCTGTGTTCAGATTTGCGATGATCTCGGATTCTGTGATCAAACTTTCATAATTGTCAATGTCGATCCACAAACGATTGATACGCTAGTAACAGATATTCCTGTTGGAGAAATCGATACGATATGTATCGATACGACAGAATTGGCTGGAACCATTGTTTCAATAAATAATTACTGCCTCGATCAGTCAGGAACATTTGTAGATTTCGATATACTGGATGGCTTCTGTGTAAGCTTTGAAGGATTAATTCCGGAAGGGACAGATACCGCTTGTATTGAAATCTGTGATGAATTTGGATTCTGCGATACCACGATTCTTGTCGTGAATACCATTGAGAATTTAGCAATTGATCCTCCTGTCGCTGTAGACGATGATTCTACGACTATTACAGATACACCTGTAGTGATTAACGTTTTGGATAATGATACCTTAAACAGCACATTGATTGATATAGGGGTAGTAAATGGACCTACGAATGGATCTGTTGTGATTAATCCAGAGTTTGATATCACCTACATTCCGAATGAAGGCTTCTGTGGAGAAATCGATAGTTTCACTTATTTCATTACAACGCTTGGAGGTTCAGATACAGCAACAGTATTTATAGAAGTACTCTGTGATGAACTGACAATATTTACGGGAGTTTCTCCTAACGGTGACGGCGTCAATGATGGTTTTACAATACAAGGAATTGACAACTTCCCAGTAAATACCGTGTGTATCTTCAATCGATGGGGTAATCAAGTTTACCTGAAGAAAGGATATACCAATAGTGATCCATTTGTTGGAACCTGGAATAATAAAACACTGCCTGATGGAACCTATTTCTACTTTATAGAAATAGAAGATGAAGATGGGAATGTGCAGAAATTTAGTGGATATCTACAAATACATAGATAAAAGAGCTGGAGTCTTTCGGTGAGATTGAAGTTTGGTGGGGGGCTAAACAATTTTTCACTGGAAAGACTCCTTTTTACCCTTTTATCGTGGTAAAAAAGCCTAAGCTTTATGCTCGATCTGTTTTTAGGATACACAAAGGTACAATTTAATAATTTACTTGAAAAAGATATTTAATATATAAAGTGCTAACCCCTAGTTGTTTACAAATGTTTTTATAAGTCCTTGAAAATCAATCACTTCCTTTGGTTTGAAAAGCTTCTAAAGGCATGATTTTTGGAAATTTATTATATGATTTTAGACAAATAACTAATGATGAGGAAATTTACACTAGCAATATTAATCGTTTTCGCAACGATTAGTTGGTCATTCGCCCAGCAGGATGCAATGTTTACCAAATATATGTTCAATAGTTTGGCTTACAATCCAGCATTCGCCGGAAGTCCTGAATATGCTCAGGTTCGATTATTATATCGTAATCAATGGTGGGGCATTGAAGGTGCACCAACCACACAAACCCTGACGATGCATACTCCTGTTTCGGAGCGTGTTGGTTTAGGATTAAGTTTGATCAATGATGAAATTGGTGCAACTGGATCAACCACATTAAATGCTGCATATGCTTACCGTATCCCTTTTGGGAATGGAAAGTTATCTATAGGACTACAGACCGGAGCTTCCAACTGGAGAGCAGATTGGGATCAATTGAGATTTAAAGATCCAGCTTCGATCGATCCATCTTTTGTAGAAACGACGCCTAATTTATGGCTGTTTAACTTTGGAGCTGGCGTATTTTATTATGCACCAAAATATTATGTAGGGATTTCTGTTCCACATCTTTATAATAATGATTTGACAAAAGATGTTCCTGCTTCTGCAGATGTATGGGCAAAACAATATCGTCATTATTATTTCGCAGCAGGTGCTGCCTTTCCTATAAACGGTGATGCGATGGTTTTTAAACCATCTATTTTAATAAAAAGTGTAGGTCTGTTTGGTGAATTTACACCAGCATCTACCAATCCATCAAGAGTTGGAGCACCGACAGAGTTTGACCTTGATGCTTCCGTATTATTTTATAACACCCTTTGGGTAGGAGCATCTATTAGAGGTGCATTCGAAGCAAAATCATTTGGTGGAGCAAGTTCATTTGATTCAGCAGATGTTTGGGCTGCTTATTATTTGCCTAATGGTATGAGAATAGGAGCTTCCTATGATTATACAATTACCAAGCTTCAGGAATTTGCAAGAGGTTCTTTCGAATTGATGCTTGGTTATGACTTTAGCTATAAAACGAAGCGATTTAATACTCCTCGATATTTCTAAAAACATTGTTATTTGATTTTAAAAACCCTGCTGGAGGATTATTCTTCAGCAGGGTTTTTATTTTTAAAATGTTTTCTCGTGGACAGCCCAAAACGATTGATCCGCTTTTCTTTTTTAATAAATAATAACTATAGGCTTAAATAAGTCGAATTATA
>CAYXQH010000439.1:0-5622 GCA_964467425.1 uncultured Saprospiraceae bacterium | reverse complement strand
CCTGTCTACCTGTCTACCTGTCTACCTGTCTACCTGTCTACCTGTCTACCTGTTTATACCATTGTTGAATAACAGCTAATGCAGGTTTGTCCTGTATGGAAAACGTCGTATTCCCATCTTTAGGAGGTTTATGAAACCACTGCCAGCAAAACCCACCGGCAACCCAGGATTGATCCCAGAATGTTTTAAAAAAGGCTTTATATAAATTTATTTGAGCTTGGTTGTTTATAGCTTTTCTATCTTGATAATCGTGTAGCCAGGGCCTAAATCCTGCAAAGTCTACATTTCTATATCCAAACTCTGAAAACAAAATTTTCTTTTTATTTTTCTTACTGAATTTTTTTAATTTTCGCCGAACGATCTTCCAGTTTCGACTGGTCCTTCTTACACGAGGCGTTTTTGAAATACTAATCGGGAAATAGGTGTTCACTGCAATATAGTCTAAGTCTTCCCAAAAAGTAATTCTATGATACTGATCCCAATTAGCAGAATAGGTAATTGGTCCTGAATAAATTTGACGTATTTCTACAATTAGATTTCTCCAATAGGCTGGTCGCTTTATTGCGGATTTTGTTAACTCTGTTCCTATACAAAACAAATCGACATTTAATGAATCGGCTATATTGGCCAGGTCGATGATAAAGGTATAATAACTATTTTCCCAAAGCTCCCAATCCGCATTGTTTCTAGCTACGAAATCTCCTCGCCATTTTGCGCCTCTGGTTTTATCTTTAGGTGGACGATTCTGCTTTTGAGCATTTTGTAAACTTCTAGGTGATTGATCACTTGTTAGCGTTTTATCAGGGATGTCTCCAAGTACGATATGTGGTTTTAGCATTACTTTTAGACCCAGGCTTTTAGCAAGTTGAATCCCTTCAATATTTGCTGCAACAGTTTCTCCCCAGAAATCATTTAATGAATCTGGACGTAATTTTAAAGTCGTCCGTTCAAGCGTGACTTCAGGAATGAAGGTGATCCATTCAGCATGCGCTTTTTTAACCTGCCGTATTCGGTCAATATTAAAATAAGGGTCATACGGTCCTCTGAAATTTACACCATTCATTTTAGACTCTTGATGTTTTGAGTTTTGGGCATATAAAGCAGAGGAATTAGCAGTACATCCAATCAAAAAGATGAGAGATAGTAGAAAGAAATTATTTTTTATATGAAAAGATGAATCACTCATTATTGATATTCAATAAATAAGAATCGTTTTGATTATTAAAAATACTGTCCAAGACCAAGGACTAAACCTCTTTGATCTTGATTGAAAATATCAACGCCATAATCTATTCGAAGTACGGCACCATAAATTTTTTGATAAGCTAATCGAAAACCGCCTCCAACGAAATGCCGAAATTGATCTGGATTCCAAAGGTCTTCGAATGTGCCTCCAGGGTTTCGCCAAGTACCAAGATCTGAGAAGACTACGATTTGAGCGCCCCAATTAGTAAACTCAAAAAGGGTTTGTCGATATTCACTGTTGAATACTATTTGTGCGGTGCCCCGATCAATTCGATTACCTACTCCACGAAGATTTACATGGCTGTCGGCTACAAAAGGTGCAAATGGAGTATCATTATTTGTTGAAACCCCTAAGCGCAAGCGCAAAGCGAGGTTTCCTTTATTCCCAATTCTTGAATACTGTTTACCTTCAAATTGTAAACTATGAAACCAAGTATTGTCGAGTGTGTTATAAACATCCTGTAAGGTTGCTCTCCAAGCCAATCCTTTCAAATAGAAAAGGTGATAGTTTAGAAAGTTTTCACCGTATTCAAATTTTGTTAAAATCTTAGGTTGTCTTAGCGATTCAGGTCCAGGAGGATTTTCCAAAAACTGCTGCTCGCTTTTAGCATATTTTTCTATAAAATAAGTCGCTCCAAATTCGAAGTTTTTATTAAATCCAAAATTTCGAATGGCTGTTAGAGCAACACTATTATTGTCGTAGTCGTAAAGTACTGTTCCTTCCGGAAAATATAAAGGTTCTCGTGATGCCCATTTGGTTATACTAGCTGAAAACCCCCAGTTACTATTTCGGAAGTAAGGAACCCGATAATATATCTGTCCTGCATGTCGCTGATCATTGTTTTGATAATATGCGCTTACAAATTGTCCTTTTCCTTGCCAGTTAAAATCTAAAAATCCTAGTTGAAACCAAAAGTTATTTTTGATCCCACCGAAATTAACGATGGGTAAGAGCGTTTTGACTTCTTCAACTTCAAAGATGAGGGTCGTTTTATTTTCTTTCTGTTCTATTCGGTATTTTGCATTGCCAATTCCAGCTATGTTCTTAAGTCTTTGGACATCCTTTTTTATCAATTCCTCATCCACTGAACTTCTCGGGGTCGTTTTAATAAATTGATCTAAAAAGGTGACACGTGTTTTCTTTAATCCTTCAAATTTGATTTCATCTATTGTATTGTACAGCTCAGCATTTTGAGCAAACAAAAGGTTAGTAATTAAACTCAAAAACAGGATTAAAAAAATAGATTTCTGGTGCATTATCTAAAAATGAATTTCAAATATAGTTTTATACGTTAAAAATAATAGTTTGGCTATAAATTAAATCGGAAACCTACATTATAAGTCGCGGCCTTTCCACCTGTATCACTTAAAAATTGATTAGTAAAACCAGTATACAATAATTCCAATTCTAAGTTTGGTGTAAATTGATACTTCGCACCAAATCCTCCTTGTGCAAAATAATCAAACTCGCTTTGCCAGTATGGTGAAAATCCTCCTAAAGCGTAAAGCGTGGTTTTCTGATTAGGATTATAGCTCAAAATCAAAGTTGCAGGTGTAGAGAAACGATTCAAATGTCCATCATCAGCATTTCCAATATCTTCAATTAAAATATCTAATTCAGTAAAAAGTGAAAAACTATTTCCAATTGAAAAATCATTAAATAATTGTGTGTTCCAAGTAGAGCCAGTCCAATCAATATAAGGTTGCGAACTACTACCTGCTAAGTCTTCTCCAATAGGGAAAACAAAAGAACTTTGGATAGAAAAGTTTTCCCATTTTTCAACAGGAGCATATCTTATCTGTGGTCCAAAAGCTGTTAATCCAGTTCTTTGACTCACTCCTTCTCCGGTGCTTGATCCAAAAACAGCAGTAGCATTTGAAGGTAAATTATCATTTCGTACTCTTCGATATCGAGTAACAAAACCAGCATTAAATCTATTGTTTACACCATACAAAAAACTCAAAGAAGTAGTGAAAAAAGTAGAGCGGTTTGCTAAAGCACCTTCGTTATTCGTTGTTCTTTGCGTGTAAAGATTATTGAAGATCTTTACTTCCACACCCCCTTTGGGGATAGTGGAAGATACAATATATCTTGCTGAATTAGCAGGTTGATTTGAAGGACTTGAAATCTGAGAAGTACCATTACTATTATCATTCAAAGACCAATCATAATCATAGTAGCTAATCTTTGCAGATTTAGATATTGGGTTGTTTCTAAATTTATTAATAAAATTGATAATAGCGCTTTTAGATCCGCCAAAATCGCTAGCATACCATTTAAATATTTGAGACAAAGCAACTCCGTTACTACTGGTTTTGATAAAACTAGAATTGTTTAATGCTAATTTTGTTTGCTTTTCTAACTGCTGATCCAATTGATCTGGCTGGTAAGCAAAGTTAGTAATAGGAGGGCAACCTAAAGCACCACAAACCAATACAAAATGTAAACGAGCATCATTATAAGGCTTCAATAAATATTGTTTTTCCAAATTGTTTAAAGTCAAACTTTTACCTGCTACTTTAATTTTCTTTCGATCAAAAAAGCCTCCAGTTGATTGTACAGAATTAATTGGATACAACTTAGTCGCTGCATTGATTACTAAAAGATTGTATGCATTGATATAAAATGCTTTTTTAGTGGCATCTGAAGCACCATCTACATCAGCGTTTTCAACTGTTTTAATTAATGACTTCAATTGAGCATCTGTTTTTAAATTTGCGTAATCAACTAAACCTGATTTTACGTTTTTCTTAAAAAAAGCATCTGCTTGGTTAAAGAATTGTTGATTGATATTTTGCGCATTTAGAGTACTTATAGAAAAAAATGCGATGAATAAAAAAGTGATTTGATTTTTCATGATAAATTTTTTAAAAGGAGGTGATTTTGTTTTTATCCCCCGGTGATAAAATGGGTTGATTTAAATTTAATTGATTTCTAAGCTTAAGTTTTGTAATGCTTTTTCTAATTTATATTGTGCTACGATGCCTCCGAAAACAGCTTTTATCTCTCCGTTTTTGATAAGGAGCAAAACTGGATTTTTTGAAACCATCAATTCCTGCTTAATAATTTCAGAGGCAGCTTGTGGTAGCTTTTTAAAACCTAGCTTTTCGCCATAGCCTTCTTGAAGATTACTCACCACTTGATCCATTAGATAATTATCATTTCCACATCTGGAGCATAGATTAATGAACATTGGTTTTGCTTGTGACTTCAGTGCTGTAAGCAATTCTGAAAGGTTTGTGATGTTTTCTAAATTTTTCATTTTTGTAAGTTTTGCTTTGTATAGTTCAAGGGGCGTGCCAAGTGCCAAAAAGAAAATAGATTTCTTTTTAAGGTGCTGATAGTCAGTAGTTTATAATTCAAAGGGTATTTTAAGAAAACTACATTTACGAAAATTAATTACGAAATATCGTAATTTTACGAAAATATATGCCTACCTTTAAGTGCCATATTTCACAAAAATCATTGTCATGCCAAGAGCACCATTAAACCTAGCCGAGATTTCGTTAAGAGCTTTGAATGAATTACCGGAAGCCGTATTCTGGTTTGATAAGCATGCAAAATTGGTAGAAGTCAATCCAGCCGCTTGTCAAGACTGGGGTTATTCTCGTGAAGAGTTTCTAGAGATGACGATTTTTGATGTAAACCCGAATATGAATCCCGATATATGGGATGCGCATTGGAAAGCTAAACAACGAGATGCCTCTACTTTTGAAAGTTCGCATCGAAGAAAAAACGGAGAAATCTTTCCTGTTGATATCACTGATAATTTTGTAGAGTTGGATGGTGAAGTATATAGTTGTGCAATTGTACGAGATATCACCCAACGCAAAGAAGCAAATCGACAAGCCCGATTATCAGAGTTTACAGTTCAAAAAGCAGGAGATGCTATTTTCTGGTTGTGCCCAAAAGGTTTTATTAAGGAGGTGAATGAAGAATCTATCAGTAGGTATGGATATACAAGAGATCAGTTTTTCGAAATGAATATTTTAACTATCGCAAAGGAAATGACATCAGAATCATTCAGCGATTTTTGGAAAAAACTAAAAGAAGAAAAGCAGGTTATTTTTGAAAGTGCTCATTTCAATAAGGAGGGTAAAAAAATCGATGTTGAGATTAGCGCGAATTTTATTCTTTTTGAAAATATGGAATATACTTGTTCTATTGTACGAGATATTACAGATCGAAAAAGAAAAGAGGCGGCCCTAAGAGGTGCTCTTTTAGAAATTCGTGAGTTGAAAGAAAAGTTAGAAGCCGAGAATAATTATTTGCAGGAAGAAATTGAAGTGCAAAATAATTTTGGTGAAATCGTCAGCAATAGTAAAAACTTTAAAAAAGTATTGAAGCAAATCGAGCAAGTTGCGGATACGTCTTCT
>CAYXQH010000438.1:0-5639 GCA_964467425.1 uncultured Saprospiraceae bacterium | reverse complement strand
AGGATATTTCAAAACATAAAACTTTTGAGGTCGATTTGGATAAGGGAAAAGACTCAAAATACTTTCGTTTGGGAGCGTATAAAATGGGTGTAAATATCAAACAACGAGATTATTTAATGCTATCTAAAGCTCTATACAAAATTGTAAAAAGTAGTGGATTAATACGCAAAGGAATTTGGTATAAAAAGCAACCACAATGGGATATGCTAAAAACCATAAAAAATGAACTACATATAGCTAGTGAACACCCTTTGGTATGGTCTCAATTAAAAATAGGATAACTATGGAACTACAGACAATACAAAATAGGATTTATGAAATCAGAGGACAAAAGGTATTATTGGATTTCGACCTTGCAGAACTATACGAAACAGAAACCAAACGTCTTAAGGAAGCTGTAAGACGAAATATGGAGCGTTTCCCCTCAGATTTTATGTTTGAATTGACAAAAGATGAGTACAATACTTTAAGGACGCAATTTGCGTCCTTAGACAATCAAGGTAGAGGAAAACATAGTAAATACAGCCCTTTTGCTTTTACAGAACAGGGAATAGCAATGTTGGCAAGTGTATTACGAAGCCCCAAAGCGATTGAAGTCAATATACAAATAGTACGTGCCTTTGTTTTTCTTAGAAAATATGCCCTGTCACATACAGAGTTAACCCAAAAGTTAGAGGAATTGGAAACCAAGTATAACAAACAATTCAATGATATTTTTGAGGCGATTAATTACTTGATTCAAAAAGACAAGTTAGAAAATACTCAAAAAGTGCGTAAACGAATTGGTTTTAAGTAGTTATGGAAACGCTTTAATTAGTAGCTAGGCTGAGGTTTAAATACAATGATTCACTTATTTCGCATCTTTGCTTAATAAAATGTGCACAGAATGGCAAAGAAAAAAAGGGTTCCTATTCCGCAAAAAAATAAGGTAAAAGCCGAACTTCAACAAGAGATTGGTTCGATATGCCCCTTTTGTTCGAATAAAGATGTCGGCGTTTTTGAAATTCACCATATTGATGAAGACCCATCAAACAACGAATTTTTAAACCTTATTCTTTTATGCCCTACCTGTCACGAAAAAATATCAAAAGAAGATATTTCTAAACAAGACGTGATAGATAAAAAAACAAATCTGCGTAATAAAAATTCAACAGTACAATTTATATCAGTTTCGATTGATGAAGAAAATTGCGGATGGCGAGAAATAAAGGGAGCAAAAAATGCCTTTTGGGTAGAAAAACTTCAATCATTGTTCCCTATATTTATTTTTTCTTTAATTAATAACTCCGATAAAACTCTATTACTGACAAGTATTAAGGTGAGGGCAAAAAGATTGCCAATTGGTTTGTCTGGACCATATATTCCTTACCCTGATGTTCTTAGGTCGACAATTACTTATAAAATAAAAATGCCTATTGATGGGGAATTTGAAGAAACAAAAATAAAAGATGAACTAGAAGTCCCAACTACAAGAGCCTTTAAGTTTAAAATAGAACTATATGACGAGTCAATGGATACTTTCAATCCTCAATTTGGAAAGTTTGCTCTTTTCTTTGAGTTTGGTTTTAACAATGATTTTTATACCGAAGTTCCTATGATTCTTTTAAATAGTGATGAATACTATCAAGAACTAAGATATTACGGGCAGGCATAAAATTACAGGAATACATAATCGAATAACTTCTTATTTTCCTATATTAGAGTCTATTAAACCGGACATAGATTTTTTAAAGCTGATGGGTTTTCATCGGCTTTTTTTGTTTCTATTTCGTTTTAAAAAGTCATTAGAATGTCAGGAAGATTACAACTTATAGAACAAAAATTGTTAGCTATTGACGGCGCAGAGTTTCAAAACCTTTGTGACAACTACTTATCCCTTAGAGAAAATGAATACTCCAGTCTAAATAGGACAGGGAGTCAATTTGGCAAACAAAAAACGATAATTGGTACCCCAGATACTTTTCTAAGGTTAACTGATAATAAATTAGCTTATGTAGAATGTACAACTCAAGCCAAATCGGTAGTTTCAAAGATTAAAGAAGATATTGATAAATGCTTAGACGAGTCCAAAACTAAGGTAAGTCCAAAACTAATTCATAAGATAATTATATGCTTGAATAGCAGGCTTACACTTGAAGAAGAAACTCAAATTCAAGAATATGCTCAGGAAATAAAAGTTTCTGTCGAGCTAATTGGAATAGATACTCTAGCATTAGAGATAATGTCTAAATACTTATTATTAGCCAGAGAATATTTGGGTATTGCGCTAGAAACAGGGCAAATTCTACCTTTTGACAGATTCATCGAAGAATACAATAATAAAGCGAATCAATTATCTACACCTATTGATAATACTTTTTTTCACAGAAGCTCTGAATTAAAGAGCATTGAGGAAGTTCTTTCCTTTAAAGACTTGCTCATTCTATCTGGTGCTCCTGGTGTTGGAAAAACTAAAATAGGTATTGAAGCGGTTCAAAACTTTATCAAAAAGAATCCATCATATAGTTCTTATGTTATTGCAAAAAAAGATGTTGATATTTTCGAAGATTTAAAGATTCAGATTCGCCCTGATAAAGATTACATTTTGCTTATTGATGATGCAAATCGACAGTTACCAAATCTTCGACAGATTTTTGGAATTTTCAAAGAGAATAGAACTGGTAAGTTAAAACTTGTAATCACCGTTAGAAACTATGCCCTTGTAGACATTAGAAGTTGTAGTATTGAATTTGACTCTGAGACTATTGATATCTTAAAATTTACAGATGAAGAAATCGTAGATATACTAAAGAGTGATTCATTTGAAATTATAAATCATAAGTATCAAAAGAAGATTGTCGAGATAGCAGATGGCAACCCTAGGTTGGCAATAATGGGTGCGCGAATTGCCCTAAAAGAACAATCTAACTTTCTGTTCGGAGATGTCTCAGATTTGTTCGAGACTTACTTTAAAAGCTTTTCAGTTGACTTTAATTTATTTGAAAAACCAGAATTACTGAAAGCTTTAGGTTTAATTTCATTCTTCTTCACAATTGAAAGGGAAAATAAGGAATCCGTACAGAAATTACTTTCAACTTTTAATATAGACTATTATAAATTCAATGAAGCCGTAGAAGAATTACATAAAAAAGAATTAGTAGAGATTCAATATAATCATATTCGCATTTCTGAACAGGTAATGGCTACTTACTTTTTCTATGTGGTGTTTATTAGAGATAATTACTTGTCATTTGAAAAATTGCTTTTTAGTTATTTCGATGAAAATAAATTTTCTTTTAAAGAAGCACTATATCCTTCAAGTAATTCATTTGGATATCAAAATGTATTTACCAAAATAAATTCTTCATTTGATAGATATCTTGAATCAATTCAGACTGACAGAGGTAAGTTCTTAGACTTTTTGGATTTATTTTGGTTTAGTAAACCAGACGAAACATTGGCTTATTTTATATCGGAGATAGATGCAATACCTGAACCGAAAAACCCAAAGTATAACACAGATTATGAAACAAATGATTTTGTTTATAATAAAGAAGAAAACATTGATTATATATCAAGGTTTTTTGGGCAACAAACAGAATCTTTCATTCCTGCAATTCAATTAGGTTTTGAGTACATAAGAAAAAGACCTGAGCATTTACCCGAGTTTATAAGAAGAATAAGAGAAAATCTACTTTTTGATGAGCCAGATGAAAGATATGGGTATCAGAGACAGGCCGCATTTATTCAATATTTAGCAGATAACATTAGAGCAAAGAAAACACACTACTCCATAGCCTTTTTCGCTATTGCAGAGAGTTTTTTAAAACACTCTCATCATATCACCCACGGAGGCAGAAAGAATACAATTTCATTTTATGATTATCCTCTTCCTACTACAAAGGAAATCAAAGAAATAAGAAAAAATATATGGGAAACATTATTTTTCTTATTTGATGATTATAGAAAAGAAGTAGTGCAAACCGTAAATAAGTATAAACCAGATTATAGAGAGAGAAACCCAGAGATTTTAGATTTTGATTTGACCATTCTAATACCATTCATCAAAAACAATTTATCACCAAATTCATTTCAAGAGACCTATGTAGTTAATAGTATGATTTCATCTCTTTCAAGTGAAAAGAACATTAAGAATAATAGCTATTTGGAATTAAAACCAATATTTGACACTCAAGATTATCGAGATTATAAAAAATTAAATTGGAATAGATTTAGAGATAAAGAAGAATATGATTTTGATGATTGGCGTGAATATGAGAAAGTCAAAGGTGATGATTTGAAAGAAAATTTTTTATTCAAATCAAAAAATGAGTTTGACAATTTTCTAAATACGATAGGCAACTCATTAAGTGTAAAAGACAGTAACCACTCCCAGATTGAAAACTCGTTAGAAATAGTATTTACAGAAAATTTCATAAAAGACCGCGAATTAGGTCTTTCTTTAATTGAGGAATACTTGTCTAGGAATTTCGAAATTAGAGCCCTGCATAGAACTATTTCAACAATTGTAAATCATTCAGAAGATTCTGCGCTTAGTTTGTGGAAATTACTAGAATCCTGGAATGATAAAAACTGTATTTACTGGAAACTTAATTTTCTAGACCGCCTGCCCGAATCATATGTCAACGATGATTACTACAATAGACTGATAAAAACTATAAAGTCCATAAATAGTTATGCATATTTATACCTAGACCAATATAACAAGTATTCAAATGAATCCAGAAACGCTGTTAAAGAGGTAATGATAATAGTTCATAATAAAATAACCACAGAATCAGTTCAAATTCGATTGTCTGAATACCCTTTTAAAGATAACCTTGAATTACTGGAAAAAGATTACAAACTGATTAAAGAGTCATACTTTCAACAATCTCACTTATCGGCTAGAACAATTTCCTTTGATTATGAAATGAAAGGATTTGCTAATATATATAAGAATCACAGCCAGTTCTTACTTGACTTTTTTGAATACTTCTTTTCCGACTATAAATCCTACAGAGATAATAAAAACATTAATATTTCATTCATATGGAACTATTCCAACAGACATAATGAAATAGAAAGTGTCATAGATTTCTTGATGAACAGAGATTTTTATATTGGTCTTGGAGGACATTCCGTTTCCATACTTTTTAATGATTTAGACCAAAATCAGCTACTGACTGCATTCAATTTTATGAAAAAAATAATTTTTAAGAATAAAAACAATAGAACATACATTGAAGTTCTTTTTGATACCATTAGAACTAATATGCAAGTATATCACGATAAACTATTCCTATATTTCCTGAGTATAAATAATGATGTTGACTTTTTTAAGACTATAGACTGGGTAGGAAATCCTGGAGTACAAACGGGAGATGTAATTTGGGGGGAGTTATATGCAAAAAGATGGGAAAGAGTATTGAACATTTTAAATAATTGTGATGACCAGTTAAGCTACATTGCTGTTAGAGGTTTTGTGAAGAAACGCATCCAATCTGAATACAACAGAGCTGAAGATGAAAGAATGAGAAACTTTATAAGACCCAATCGACGTTAGGAAAACAATTATCTTTTAAAAAATGAAACAAACAATTCGACTTAAGGTCGTCACTTACCTTTTAGTTTTTTAGCCACACTATCATAATATTCTT
>CAYXQH010000437.1:0-5642 GCA_964467425.1 uncultured Saprospiraceae bacterium | reverse complement strand
CCCATTATAGTAGTCAAAACAATTAATGAATCATAAGAATCTAAACAAAAGGATCATTTTTGGGCTTAAAGTCAAACAGTTGAGGCAAGAAAGGGCTTTGTCTTTCTCCGATCTAGCCGCCAAAACCGGGATGTCTTTATCTTATCTGAATGAAATTGAGAAGGGAAAAAAATACCCAAAAGCAGATAAAATTAAAACGCTCGCAACCGCTTTGGAAAGCGACTATGCTAGTTTGATTTCCTCGGAGTTGCCAGGTACCTATGCACCAGTTGGAGAATTATTACGCTCAAATTTTCTGAATGAACTCCCTCTCGATCTTTTCGGGATCGAGTTGTCAAAAGTGGTAGAGATCATCGCCAACGCACCTGTTCGGGTCGGTGCTTTTATTTCTACATTGGTGGAGATTTCCAGAAATTATGCTTTAGGAGAAGAGAGTTTTTATATCAGCGCTTTACGAGCGTATACAGAATTACACTATAATTATTTTGAAGATATAGAAACTGCAGCAAGTGATTTTATAAAAAAACACAAACTTCCGCAAGGGGCTGCCGTCAGCAGTGAGTTGCTAGGGCAAATTCTAAAAAGTAAATACAAATATGAAATAGTAGAAGATGCTTTGCATGATTTCCCTCAAATGAAAGATCTTCGATCCGTTTATATTGAAAAGTCACAGCAGCTTTTATTAAATGAAGGGATCACGGATATTCAGCGTTCTTTTCAATACGGAAAAGAAATTGCTTATAATTATTTGGGATTGAAAGATCGTTCCGCAACATCCTCCCTTTTAAAGATCAACTCTTTTGATCAAGTACTCAATCATTTTAAAGCGGCCTATTTTTCCGTAGCAATCCTGATTAGCCAGGATGAATTTAAGGATGATTTGCAGGACTTTTTTCAAAATAAAAAATGGGATGGAGAAGCTTTTTTAAATCTAATGCGGAAATATAATGCTTCTTCTGAAATGTTGTTTAACCGTTTGACGAATGTATTACCAAAACGTTTTGGTATGCATAAAATATTTTTCATGCGGGTGTTTCATGATACAGGACAGAATAAGTTTCATATGGACAAAGAACTTCATATGGATCGACAACACCAGCCACATGGAAATGGACTCTTCGAAAATTATTGCCGACGATGGCTGGCACTTTCCTTACTTAATGATTTAAAATCTATTCAAGAAGGAGGTAAATATGTTGGAACCATCGTTGGAGCGCAGAGATCAAAATACTTCGGAACCGAAGATGAATATTTTGCTTTAACTCTTGCCCGACCTGGTAATCCTAATTCTGGTCTCAATGTATCTGTTACCATTGGAATTTTAATAGATGATGATTTAGAAAAACGAATTAAGTTTTTAAACGATCCTTCGATTAGTTCCAGAATAGTAAATAAAACCTGCCAGCGTTGTCCGATTGAGGATTGCGAAGATCGCGCTGCACCTGCGACCATTATTCAAAAGCGAGAACATCGAAAGAATATTCAGGATGCTTTAAATAAAATCATTGGAAAAGCCTGACCTTTCTTAGAAAGAAGCATTGTTTTGAGTTTACAAAAAAAGAAATTTTATGAAATACATTTTTTCAATTTTAAGCCTTTGTTTTTTCGTAAGCCTTTCGGCACAAAAACCAATTACCGTAGAAAACATCTGGCAAGATTATACCTTTTTCGCGAAGTCTGTTCCAGGATTTAATTTTCAAAAAGATGGAAAGCATTATACCCGATTAGAAGGGAATCAAATTAAACAATATGATTTGACTACCGGTAAATTTACCAAGGTGATTTTTGATGCGAATAATAAAATGGTAGAAGAGTTTTCCGGGACATCGGTGAAACTAAAGAATGATTTTGGAATAAGCGGAAAAGCTATAGAGAAAACGGAAGTGCCATTAAAAATCAATAGTTATGAATTTAGCGCTGATGAATCGAAAATTTTGATCAGAACAGCTGTTGAAGCCATTTATAGAAGGTCTTCGAAAGAGTACGCTTATGTGTTGGATGTGAATACGCAAGCCTTGATGAATGTGTCGAAGATGGGCAAACAAATGTATACTAGTTTTACAGCAGATGCAGAACGTGTAGCTTATGTTCGCGATAATGATCTGTATTTGATGACACTCGACAATGGAATTGAGCTACGTATTACAAAAGACGGAAAACAGAATCATATAATAAATGGTTCTGCTGATTGGGTTTACGAAGAAGAGTTCTCCATGTCAAAATCTTATAAGTGGTCACCGGATGGGTCAAAAATTGCCTTTCTTCGTTTTGACGAATCTAAGGTGAAAGAATTTACCATGCAGTTATATTATGATCGGGAATACCCTAAAAATGTAACCTTTAAATATCCAAAAGTTGGAGAGGATAATGCGATTGTTTCTGTTCACATTTTTAGTCTGCACACAGGAGTAACTACAAAGGTTGAGACTGGAAAAGCAGAGTATTTTCCACGATTTTTTTGGACGGATACTTCAGATGAATTGGTGGTTTATAAAATGAATCGGCATCAAAATGAATTAGAATTATTGTTGGCTGATGCAAGAACAGGAAAGACGACTTCTCTTTTAAAAGAAAAAAATAAATACTACGTTGATATTCATGATAACCTGACCTTTATCAATGATGGAGCGCAGTTTTTGTGGACAAGTGAAAAGGATGGCTTTAATCATATTTACCTTTATGATAGCAATGGGAAATTGAATAAACAATTGACCAAAGGGAAATATGATGTAACCAATTTTTATGGATATGATAAAAAACATAAGCTGGTCTTTTATCAAGCTGCAGAAGAGTCTCCTTTAGAAAGGCAGATCTATTGCATTGATATTAAAGGAAAAAAGAAAAGTAAAATAACGCCTGCTGCCGGAACGAATAGTGCTCAATTTAGTAGCACTTTTGATTACTATGTCGTCAATCATTCCACGGCTAACCAACCGCCGTCTTACACCGTTTATAATAGAAAAGGCAAAGCACTTCGGGTGATAGAAGATAATAAAGGCATTAGTCAACTTTTAAAAGACTATAACACCACGCCAGTAGAGTTTTTCGATTTTAATACTAGTGAAAACGTAAAGCTGAATGGCTATATGATTAAGCCACCAAATTTTGATTCGCGTAAAAAGCATCCGGTCTTCATGTATGTATATGGTGGTCCAGGAAGTCAAACGGTAAACAATGCGTTTGGAGGAAGTAATTTTTGGTGGTTTCAGATGTTGGCGCAAAAAGGATATATAGTAGTGAGTGTCGACAATAGAGGAACCGGAGCAAGAGGAGAGGAGTTTAAAAAAATGACCTACCTTCAGTTAGGTAAATACGAAACCAAAGATCAAATTGAAGCCGCCAAATATCTTGGAGGATTACCCTACGTCAATAAAGAACGAATTGGCATTTTTGGTTGGAGTTATGGAGGCTACATGTCATCGCTTTGTTTATTTAAAGGAGCAGATGTTTTTAAAACAGCAATCGCAGTAGCACCTGTTACGAATTGGAAATGGTATGACTCGATCTATACCGAGCGCTATATGCAAACAGAGGAAGAAAACCCAACAGGGTATCAGGACAATTCGCCCGTATATTTTGCAGACTTGATGAAAGGTAATTATTTGTTGGTGCATGGATTGGCGGATGATAATGTGCATGCCCAAAATGCGATTGAGATGGTCAATGCATTGATTAAAGCCGGGAAGCAATTTGATTCCTATTTCTACCCGAATCGAAATCACGGTATTTATGGCGGGAACACCCGGCATCATTTGTATACTAAGATGACGAACTTTATTTTAGAAAACCTATAAATAAAAAACTAAGCTATAAAGCCAAATGTTTTCTAATCTCGTACATGATAATATAGGACTTGTTCATCTTATCGTATCACTGATTTCGGTGGTGACTGGAACCATGGTGCTGTTTATGAAAAAAGGAACAACGAACCATAAAAGAGTGGGCTATGTTTATACACTGAACATGTTGGCGGTGATTATTACCGCTTTTATGATCTATCGATTGTTTGGAGGATTTGGGATTTTCCATATTGCGGCCATTGTTAGTTTTGTATCCTTATTAGGTGGAATGTTACCACCATTATTTTTTAGAAAACACAAAGGTTGGGTAGAATATCACTTTAGCTTTATGTATTGGTCGGTGATGGGGCTTTATGCTGCTTTTGTAGCAGAAACAATGGTTAGAATACCTGATACGCCATTTTTTGGAATGGTTGGAATTGGAACAGGAATAGTGATGCTGGCTGCTGGTATTTCTTTTAGTTATTATAAAAAAAGCTGGGAAAAATCATTTGGGAATTAATTTCAATAAATCAAAAAAGAATAAGATGCTTATTTCAACAACAGAACAAATCGCAGGACACGAAATTGCAGAAGTCATAGATATTGCAAGAGGAAGCACCGTTAGAGCTCGAAATATAGGACGAGATATTTTTGCGGGCTTGAAAAATTTGGTTGGAGGAGAGATTAGTGAATATACCAAGCTAATGGCAGATGCCAGAGAACAGGCACTTACTCGTATGATCTCAGACGCCCAATCTATTAATGCAGATGCAGTTGTAAATGTTCGGTTCACTACAGCAATGGTCATGCAAGGCTGCTCGGAAATATTAGCTTATGGAACTGCCGTTAAATTGAAAAAATAACCTAATTGCGATACATTTTCTTACTTAAAGAATGAATCGCAAATGAAATAATTATGTCAAATGGAATTTTTTTCGATATTAAGTGTTGTACAGCTTGTGATTTGGGTAGTAATTATTTTTATAATTATATATCTGGTATTTAAACGGGTCGAAGACAAGAAAAAAGAAACCTTCGAAAAAAGAGATAACTAATTCATTTATTAACTTGCCAATATATAAAAGCAAGTAAACCTGAGATAACGTGGCAAAAGAGAAAATAAATAGAAAAATTGAAATTGTTAATAGAAAGGCCTCTTTCGAATATCACTTCCTTGACGAGTATGAGGCTGGGATTATGTTGACAGGCACAGAAATCAAATCTATTCGAGCAGGTAATGCTAATTTGAAAGAAGCCTATTGTGGTTTTCGAGATGGTGAGTTATTTATTCGTGGAATGCATATTTCGGAATACAAATTTGGATCAGACAATAATCACGATCCCGTCCGAGTTCGAAAACTATTACTCAAAAAACAAGAACTCAAAAAGCTAAATAAAAAAGTAAAAGAAAGAGGCTTCACGATAGTGCCCTATAAATTATTCATTTCTGAAAGAGGCTTTGCTAAAGTCATCATTGCCCTTGCTCAAGGGAAAAAATCCTACGATAAAAGAAATTCCATAAAAGAACGAGAGAATAAAAGAGACTTAGACCGACTGAAAAAGCTGCGATAGTCTCGCTGCGCTCGAAATGATAGTTCCTCGCATAGCGAGGAAAATGATAGATTCGTCGTAGACGAATCTATCACTTTCAGCGTAGCTGAACCATCATTCCGACCTTCGGTCGGCCCTATTCATTCAAATTCCAATCATAATCCAAATACTCAATCTTAGCACCGTCCTTATGTGGAGGGCCATATTTTTTAATAAAGCCTCTTACGCCGCCATATTTATTTCCTTTAAAATCCCCTCCATACCATTTTAAAAGCTTGGAAAGTTCGAGCTTATCTTCAGAGAATTTAT
>CAYXQH010000436.1:0-5657 GCA_964467425.1 uncultured Saprospiraceae bacterium | reverse complement strand
ACGGTTTACGGTTTACGGTTTACGGTTTACGGTTTACGGTTTACGGTTTTTAAGATCTTGCTTTTATTAATTTATTCAACATTGATGATATTTTTTCTGCTTTATCAATGATTGCATCTTGATTCTCTTTATTGATATATCCTATTTCATGTGCTATTATTGCTTGAGTTATGACCTCTGCGGCAGATCCTTTCGAAATATAAAAGAATCGAACAGCTTGTTTGTTTGTCCCCAACTCATCTCCTTCGGCAATATTTGAAGCAATGGATACTCCAGCTCTTTGAATTTGATCTTTCAAACCAAAATCTTTACTGAATTCCTTAGTTCTTGTGATCTTATAAATTTGAATCGAAAGTTCTTTGGCTTCTTGCCAAACATTTAGTTTTCTAAAGTTTCCCATATGTTCTTTTTTCAAATAGTATTATTCTGTACGCTATACCGCTATATCGTGTACCGGTAAACCCTGTACCGGTTACTGTTAACTTTTCAACATCGCTTCTTTCTTCAATCTTTTTGAAATCTTTTCGCCGAGGTATTTATCAATTAGGAAACGTACCAGATACAATAATGGAATCAATAAAATCGCCATTAATAATTTGTACAAATAGTTATTCGTTCCCACTTCAAAGAATGTATCCAATTCCCATTGTTTAGGTAGGACAAAAGCGATATATAGTACAATAAAACTATCGAATAATTGAGAAACAGCTGTGGAAATGGTCGCTCTAAGCCATACCTTCTGCTCGCCCAACCATTTTCGAATACGGTGAAAAACATAGGCATCAATCAATTGACCAAATAAAAAGGCAACCAAAGAACCGATAATAATCCAATTACTTTGACCAAATACACTCTTAAATGCGACTTGCATATTTTCTACCCCTTTGTCTTGGTAATCAATGACCCAAAAGTCAGCGGGAGCCATTCCAATCGCCAGATAAACCATGATAAAAGCATAAGAAATTAAACCCGCTGTTAGATAGGATAATAAACGAACCCCTTTCATTCCATAATATTCATTAATCAAATCGGTCATAATGAATACAATCGGCCACAGCAAAGTACCTGCTGAAAACATAAATGGAACATCATTTCCAAAAAAAGGAGCACGACCAAGTGTATCCTCTAATGAAAAGACTTTGACTCCTATAAATTCCGCCACAAGGGCATTTGCGACAAAGAATCCTCCAAGTATTATGAATAATCGTAAACCTTTATTCGAAAGTAACGTTTTCATTGATTGTTGCTATTTGCAAGAAAGATAATTGAAGTTTATAACTTTAACAAATCTCTATCAGAGCCTGGTTTTCCGCTTTTCAAAATTAACTCATCTAAATCTTAAATAACTCGTCTTTTAATTAAATAGTTTGAGATTATACTATCATTACCACTGGCAAGCATTATATTTGCATGTTCTGGTGAGATCCAAAAAATAAGACATGGCAAAGATATCAATTAACATCAAGGAGGGTAAAGTAGCAAAAGAAGAGGATATTATTATTGGTATTGATTTAGGTACTACCAATAGTCTTGTCGCAAGAATGAAAGATGGAGTTCCTATTGCCATTAAAGGCAAAGATGGGCAAAATACCTTGATGCCATCAATTATTCATTTCCTTACCGAAAAAGACGTACTAATTGGCGATGAGGCCAAAGGCAAGATTGTTGTGGATCCTCAAAATACGATCTACTCTGTCAAACGACTCATGGGAAAATCTTACCAGGATATTGAACAAGTCGAAAAATACTTTGGATATAAAATCATTGACGAAGATACGGATAGCCTGCTTAAAGTTCGGGTGAAAGATAAGTTCTACTCCCCTATTGAGCTATCCGCTATGATCCTAAAAGCTTTAAAGCATCGAATCGAAAAAGAGATCGGATCTAAAGTCAATAAAGCCGTTATTACAGTCCCTGCTTATTTTAATGATAGTCAACGACAAGCCACCAGAGATGCTGGCAAACTAGCGGGATTGGATGTTCTAAGAATTGTAAATGAACCGACGGCTGCTAGTTTAGCTTATGGTATTGGATTAGATAAAAACATCGGTCAAAAGATTGCTGTTTATGATTTAGGGGGTGGTACTTTTGATATTTCAATCCTGCAAATTCAAGATGGTATTTTTGAAGTGCTTTCCACGAATGGAGATACCTTTTTAGGTGGAGACGATATTGACCGAGCGATTATCGATTATTGGATTCAAATTAATAGTCTTGAACCTAGCATCATTTCGACTGATAAAAAACTCGGCCAGGAAATGCGTTTAATTGCTGAAGAAGCTAAGAAAACCATTTCTAAAACACACAACTCTTTTAAAAAGACGATACGATTTATTAATTGTCAAATCTCTCCTGAACAGCTTGACAAATTGGTAGAGCCAATTATTCAAAAAACAATAAATTCTTGTAAGCAGGCATTAAAAGATGCTGATCTTAAAATTGAAGAAATAGATCATGTGGTTATGGTTGGAGGTTCGACACGCTACCCTTTGATCAAGGAAAAAGTGAGTGCCTTTTTTGGAAAAGCGGTACACGATAAATTGAATCCGGATGAAGTTGTTGCTTTAGGAGCCGCAGTTCAAGCAGATATCTTAGCTGGAAATCAAAAAGATATGTTGCTGCTGGATATTACGCCGCTCTCCCTTGGCATTGAGACAGTTGGTGGCTTGATGGATGCAATTATTCCTAGAAATTCAAAAGTCCCAACGAAAGTAGGACGTCAGTATACCACTTCTGTAGATGGTCAAAAGAACTTGAAAGTTTCTGTCTTTCAAGGTGAGCGAGATTTAGTGGCCCATAATAGAAAGCTAGGCGAATTTATTTTAAAAGGAATCCCTCCTATGCCAGCTGGCATCCCCAAAATTGAAATTCAATTTCTACTCAATGCTGATGGCATCTTAAAAGTCAAAGCATCTGAGCTACGCTCGAATGTTGAACAGGAAATTGAGATTCGATCGCAGTATGGATTAAGCGAAGAAGAAATGGCTATGATGCTTCTGGATTCTATCGAACATGCCCAATCGGACATGAATGCCAGAGCTTTATTGGAAGCTCGTAATGAAGGCAATTCCATTGTTCATGCTTCTGGTAAGTTTTTAGAACAGAATAAAGAAATTCTTTCTGAAGAAGAAGTGAATGAAACTCGAAAGTATGTGGCAAAGCTAAAGACTGCAATTGAAGGATCAGACAAAGACTTAATAAACAAAGTCATGGATGATTTGAATACTTTTACTTCTCCCCTTGCCCATCGGGCGCTGGATTATAATATAGCGGATAGTTTGAAAGGGAAAAAGCTGAAGGAGGAATAGGATGTTTCTTTTTCACTTCCATTTTCATTTTCACCCTCCTGCCATCATCGGCAGGTATTTTCATTCAAAAATTAATTACTTATCACTTTCTCTTCAAAAATTCGTTCTCCGTTTGCATCTTTTCCAACTATAACATACACACCAAAAGGTAGTTCGCCAACATTTAGAATAGCCAATTGATCTATAAACGTTACCGTCTCTTTACGAACTAGTCGTCCATCTATTTGAAAAATATCAACCTCCATTTCTCCATCAAAATCATATTCGATATTCACTAAGCAGTTAGTAGGATTCGGGAACAGTTTTAAAGATTCGACAGTGACAGAGGATGTTGATTTTGTAAAAAATTGTTCAGCAAAATTAAACGCATCGATACCAATTTCGCGACCAATTAATCGACCAGGTATGTCATCAACAGGCGGATGAATTCCTCCCCAAATTCTAGACAAACTACATTGATCAGAAGCATCGCGATAAGTTGCCCATTGCAAGGTTATATCTTTACTAGGTCCTTTTTCAAATACCAAAAAATCATTTTCCGGGCAAAAGAACTCTCCAACACCGCCGGGAAAAAATGGATCGCCAGTCAATTCTGTTAATATCTCTGCCGCTGCTCTGCTATACGTCGAATGTCCAGAAACATAGCCAGCAAAAGGTGGTGTCACAAAGGTCGGTCTTTGATAAGGCATCCATTGTTTTGCTCGTATCCAATCTACACCTGCCACATCAACTTCAGGGTCTTCAATATAATTCGGACCGCGCCAGGCTTTGATTTTCATTTCGCCAATAAAGGCGCCTTGATAACCTTCTAGTGAATCACCTTCCGTTATAATTTCTATATATCCAGGGATCAAGGGTAAACCATCCGGATCATAAGAAATTAAGCTAGGCTCAGAACATTGACCTCTTTCTGCCATTCCCCGAATCGAAGAAACCGGTCGAATATAATCATACCATCCTTTGATTCCCCAGGAAGCAATAGCTACATCATGCATTGCACCACCAAGAATAAAATAAGATTTCACATCCCATTCTAAGTCGTCCAAAATTGCTCCTTCACCTTTAAATTTTTTCTCTAAATCTGGATGATCGTTCACGTAATTTAAAATAGTAAACCAATGCCCTGGAGGTGTCTCTGAATCCGGACCATCTGCCCAAAACTCTGCTAATACTCTTGCATAATCTGCTCTTGGAACGATCTGCGGAGGATAAGGCTGATTTGTTTTTGGATTTAGATTATGCCCTGTTCCTGGATCACCACCTTCGAATGTATTATAAAAGTCTCTTAAGCTAGGAATATCAGTTGGATAATCAGAAATATTTCCGATGGTAGCAGGAGAAATATCCCACATTACTCCATCACTTGGATCAAGATGGGAAGACCACACAGCAACCATAGAATGTCCCCATCTATATTCATCGGGTAATCCACCCTGTGCTGGATCTAATAAATAAGCTGGTGGTCCCGGATCATGGTACACCCAATAATCAAATCCATCTCTTTGGTATATCGTTGCATCTTCTTCTTGTAAAGAAAAAGGCAAAACCTGTCCCCACTCCGGGCTTAAAAAATCAATGGTCCCACTACCGATTAAATTTCCACCTTGATCAACAAACTGTTGAAACCGTAATGGCTGCCATCGATTAAAATCAGAAATCCCAGGATTTCCACTTGCAAAAATTGCTAAGGGTGAATTTACTGGTTCATAAAACCGATTAGCATAAGCATCCGATTCGTTTGAATTGTCTTGTAAACCGTAAGCAATAATTTGTTGAGCGATATAATTGCCCATGGCTGCGGAAGAGCAGGAATAATTAAGACCTGTGAAAGAAGGGTCATAACCTAAAGAATCCATAAACTCTTCTAAGTCTAGAAAGAATGGAACTGCTTCGGGAGCATCTACAAACCGATGTTCTAAAATTCTGAACATAGCATAACTTATGGCTTCTTCCTGAGCAGCCTGTATATCTTCCGGCATATGAAAACTAAGCAAGGGACTGGTATATCCATTTACTGTTTGTCCCAATAAATAAGTATCAACCGTATTATTGTAGATTGCCCAGGCATCATACATTGCCACTGAGGTATGAAATAGATTTCTAGCATGAACGGTAGGACGGGCAAAATCTGCTCGAATACCCTCGAGTACTTTTTCATTCCATTGACGAGCAATTGAATGCTGAGCACTCGCGATCCCAGTGAACAACAAGATAATTAAGAGTGTAGTAAGCTTACTTTTCATGAGTGCTTTATTTTTTTTGAATAACATGCTCTAAGTTATAGCTTAAAAAAAAGGATTTCAAAAGATTTAATCTTCAATATTCCTCAATACAGCTATTTTAATAAAC
>CAYXQH010000435.1:0-5678 GCA_964467425.1 uncultured Saprospiraceae bacterium | reverse complement strand
GCTCCATCATAAATAATGGTATCTGAGGTTCCTTGCTGATCTTCTTTTATGAACTGGGCATTATCATACAATTTAGCATTTCTGCTTTCGGTATTGTAGGTCCCACTTTCACAATATATTTTGCTGTCATTTTGGTCGATCCGGGTAGGTCCTAAAAAAGTGGCTGTTTTGGTCCTGGTATTATACTTCAACGTATCACATACCATAGAGAACTTATCGTTGACAACGAAAACCGTATCTTTGAAAAAGGCTTCGTTTTGTGAAACGTAATAATAGCCACGACGACTGGTCAATTGTGTAGAATCTGAAGTCAGGGTCGCTCCAGTAAAATAAGTTGCTACTTTTGTTTTGAGGTTATATCTTAGTTTTTCGGTAAAAAGCTGCTGCCCTTGATTGGTCAAACTAACGTTTCCAAAAAGGTCCGCAATCTTATCATCTCCATTGTAAGAAAGTGAATCTGCATAAACACTCAATGTGTCTCCCTGTTGAATCAAGACATTTCCATAAGCAATAATATTATTTGCTGAAACATAACGGATGGCTGTATCGCAAGACATAAAAGTACCGCCCTGCCTAAGTTCTACATCTCCTCTTAAATGCTGTACTTCATTTTCGTCCTCAACAAACCTTTTAAATAAATCCGCATGTTCAACTATTATCTTTTCAGGCTTGGTCGTATCAGCTTCTTCTTTAGCCGTAGGTATCACCTGTGCAGAAAGCATTGAGGCAATAATGCAAAATAAAAAGAGGAGTACGTTTTTTTTAAGATTCATTAAAGTGTGTTATCTATCGCTCTTTGGTCTTTATTTTTTAAAAAAATATTGATTATTGAATCAGACTTGTTTGAAAGACTATCGTTTTTTTTATTGATTCCTATACCTCCTCTGTGATCATTTAAAACACAGGGGCACAGAGGAACTATAGTCTTTTCTTAATCGAATTACTAAAATATTAATCAACTTTGTGTCTCTGTGATAAGAAAAAAATGAATCACGGAGTCACTGAGACAACAAAAAATTACTCAAATAAATTAATAAACGCTAATCACTCTGTGACTCTGTGTTTTTAATAAAACATTGAGATAGATATATAAGGTTTGTTGCAAAACTAACCTTTCTAACACCCCTAATTTCGAATATTGATTAAACGCTGTCATAGTTCTAACGAAAAATATACGTTTGAATTACGTATCAACTATTAGTTCTGCTGCTTCTTCACCTACTAATGTACCGATTGCTACTCCCATTCCTCCAAGACGTACAGCTGTGTAGATATTATTTTCTATCTGTTTTATGATCGGTTGTTTACGTTTTCCTACACCTAATATTCCACTCCACCATCGATCTATTTCAAAAGGAATAGTTGGAAGAATAATAGTTTGCATTAAATCCACCAGTGCTTTTTGAATAAGTGGAGTGTGTCCAAAAACATCAGTCTCTTCTTCTTCTTTTGCTAAATTTCTTCCACCGCCTAATAAAATTCGATTTCCTACATTTCGAAAGTAAAAATATCCTTTATCATAATGAAAGCACCCTTGTAGTGGTAATTGAGGAATTGGCTTTGTAATTAATACCTGATTACGCGCTGGCAAAACTTCCAGTTCAGGAAATATTCTTTTGGTAAATCCATTGGTTGCCAAGAGCACTTTTGTTGTTTTTAAGTTTATATTTTCATTGCATTCTACAACCACTTCCTTGTTTTCATTCCTAATATTGGCAACTTCAATTCCTGTAAGAATCTGAACGCCTACATTACGAGCTATTTCCCATAATGTTTTCATCATACGCCCTGGATTAATTTGACCTTCTGCTTTATTATAAATGAGATGGTTGATTTTCTGAAATCCGAAGGAGGGTATTTTTTCATCCACTAATTTAAAAACCTGATCTTCCTGAATAATGGAAGCTAAGCGTTTATTAAAATATTCTAATTGGCTTTCATATTGATCAAAATTTGATTCCGTATTTTTAAACAATTCGAATGCACCATATCCTTTATATTCCAAGCGCTGATCGCCAACACGTTGTCGTAGTCTTTGCAAGCCCTGCCATCTTTTTTGCACCAATGAAAACACGGCATCTTCCGAATGACTTTGGAGATCATCCATTAGCTCTGTGACACTTCCAAAACAAGCAAATCCCGCATTTCTGGTACTTGCACCAAATGGTAGTATCCCACGTTCCACAACCACAATTTTCCATTTTGGTTTTAGCTCTTTCAATCGAATTGCAGCATTAATCCCAACAATACCTCCTCCTATAATAACAATATCTACCTCATCAAAAAACACCATTCTTTCCCAATGGCTCCATTCATGATTATTGTTACTTTTATTCGTAGTTTGCATCTTCGTAAAGTTAGTAAGATTATTCGGAAAGGAGAGGACATTGAATAAGGCTATTGAACCATATTCTTCTAAATTAAACCTATGCTTTCAAGTGTTTCCAAACCCAAAATTCGGGGTCCACTAAGAATGTGGTTAGGGAAACGCTATTTCATATTGAAGCGTTATTTAAAATGGTATTTTGGAAAGCAGCAATTTGCAAAAACTATCCAGCAAAAAGAATTAGCTCATGTAATTAAGGAGCATAAAAGTCCTTTGCTACGTCAGTTGAAAAATCTGGATATGTATTTACAACACAATAAGATCGTCAATCTTAAAATAGCTGCGAAAAAAATTTCCGGTATTATTATTCAGCCTGGAGATACCTTTTCGTTTTGGTATCTAGTTGGAAAGACTACATCGTTAAAAGGCTATAAATCTGGTATGATGTTGCGAAACGGTCAAATCGTAAAAGGTATCGGAGGTGGACTTTGCCAAATGAGTAATTTAATTTTTTGGATGGTTTTGCATTCTCCGCTCACTATCACAGAACGTTGGCGACACAGCTACGATGTTTTCCCCGATGCCAAACGAACTCAGCCGTTCGGTAGTGGAGCAACCCTTTCTTATAACTATGTTGATTTACAATTTAAAAATGAAACAAAACACGCTTATCAATTAATTTTAAAAGTAACAGAACATTACCTGGAGGGCGTTTTGTATAGTGAACAGGAACCAGATTATCATTATGAAATCGAAGAACGAAATCATAAGATCGTCGGAGAAGTCTGGGGTGGATATACCAGACATAATCAGATTTTTCGAAAAACATATCTTAAAAACACGCAGCAATGTGTTCAGGAAGAACCTGTAATCGAAAACCATGCAATTATGATGTATCAGCCGTTTTTAGACTAGGGTGAAGGGTGAAGGGTGAAGGGTGAAGGGTGAAGGGTGAAATTAAAAAATATTGAATATTTCGAAGGGATATGGATTGCTCGGGAATGATTTTTATATTTGTGAAATTAAACTTTTTAATATGATACAACGAATTCAATCTATATTTCTAGTTCTGGCAGCAGCCTGTGCCTTTTGCTTGTTTGCTTTTCCTTTTGGAACAACAGAAAGCCCGGTTGCTGATAATACTATATATGCTGACGGTGTGTATAACATTCATGACAGTGTAGCGCTACTTGCATTATTCTGTGTAGCGGGTGGACTTGCATTCATTAGTATTTTTCTATTTAAAAATCGGAAAACTCAATTATTGCTTGGTAGGTTGGCGATCATTGCTAATATTATTGGTTTTGTAATGGTCATCGTATTTTACATCAATAATTCTAGTACGCTAAAGGAAGGTCAAGACCAGGAGAATATTATTGGCTTTGCTTTACCTCTTGCATTTTTAGTTTTTGCCTTCTTAGCTCAACGAGCGATTAGTAAAGATGATAAGCTAGTGGATTCAATGGATCGACTACGATAGAAAATAAAAATCGATCAATAAAAAAAGCCGGTTCGCAATGCGAGCCGGCTTTTTTTTATAAAGTAAGTATTTTATTTATTCTGGTTTTGCTCTTGCAGAATAATTTACGATCAACTGACCAGATTTTCGAAGTTTCGTTTTGACATCCTGTACAATTCCCATCGTAACATCACCATCCACTTTTAGAGAAGAGGTAATACGATTACGTTTTTTCTCAGGAACTTTTACTTTGTGCTGTTCTAGAAAAACTGGAATTTCACTAATCTCTGCAAACTTATCTCCTAGCTGCATTCTTGGCGCATCACCATATTCATCTTGATACTGCTTTATTGGTCGCCCAATGTACAGATAATTTACAAGTGCCTTTTCCGTAAGCTTTGTCAACTCTGTTGCTTCAGGAGTTGTTACCTTAATTTTTAGCGTAGAATCTCTAAGAACGGTAACTACCATAAAGAAAAACAGGAGCATAAAGATAATATCCGGCAGCGATGCTGTTGATACTTCAGGAGACGATTTTCCTCTTTTTTTCTTAAATTTAGACATAATTCAATTTTTTAATAAAGTAATAAGAGGTAGTTTTTGACAATATAATAACTCTGATTACTCTTTTCCGAATGCAGTTGGTTCAGCTTCTGAAAGAACAAGCGGAAATTTATTCCGTACTGCTTTCCTTAAAGCAATTGGAAGATCTTCGGTATAGGGTTTTCCATACATCCGTTGACTTTCTTCATCCCAAAGTTCATTATAGGCAGCTTTCAATTCATTGTAAACCGTCAGATAGGTTTTATAATTCGTTCCCCTATCATTTTTCAATGAGATAATTGCCTTTTTAGGATCTTCAGCAAGATCTTCCATCCGTCGAGGATTAGAAATAAATTCTTTAGCTCTTTCTCTAAGCTGGCCAATATCTGCCACTTCACCTCTTACCAATAATTGATTTTGAGCATTTACCAAAACAGAAAATACATTCCGTGTTTTAAGCTTTGTAATATCCGGCTCTTCATCAGACCAAGGTGGTAGCATTACCCGAATTCCTTTGTCCTCAGCGATCTGCGTAGTTACCAGGAAGAAAATTAAAAGAAGGAAGGCAATATCTGCCATCGACCCTGCATTAACCTCTGGTGCGCTTTTATTTCTACTACTTCTAGCCATAATAAAATTATTTAAAGAAGTTTAATACTTCGAGAATGATAAAAGAAGCGAAAGCAACTATCGTCAGGATAATTCCTGTCCACATGCCTCCAGTGATGAAACCATTTTCGCCTTTGTCGATCATTAATTTTGGCTTTGACTTTAAGTATTCTCCTAATGGACCAGCCATTTCTGCATCATGACCTCCGGTACCGGAAAAATACATGGCTGCAAAAAGAATAAGAATAACTCCAAGCCCTATCAACAATTTAATATTTCCTTTGAAATTGATGATAATATTAAAAAAGATGAAAAAGATCATCCCCGCAGCAGACAAAATGATAAGTACCAGGGCTGCATAGATTCCAAAATTAAATATATTAGTTGAGTAGTCTCCTTCAGCTAAATTACCGGCCCCTCTAGAGGCAATAAAAAGAAAAACTACAGTGATAAACAGACCGAGGATAAACGAGATAGTTTGCCCGTTTTTAGTCATAAATTTATACATATCAGACCTTTTTGATTATATTATTTAAATACGTTATTAGAAGCCATTACATCAACTAATGCAATTGAAGCTTCTTCCATTTTACCAACGATACTATCAATTTTAGAGATAATATAATTGTAAAAAATCTGAAGAATAATCGCAACGATCAAACCAAATACAGTTGTTAAAAGTGCTACTTTAATACCACCTGCAACAACTGATGGAGAAAGGTCACCCACTCTCTCAATTTC
>CAYXQH010000434.1:0-5678 GCA_964467425.1 uncultured Saprospiraceae bacterium | reverse complement strand
AAATGAAAAAGTCTTAGAACGGCAGTTTACCAGATAGCTGTGCTGTTTTATCTGGTCTCTTCTATGTCTTCCTTAGTAGTTTAATTATTTTAACCTCTTCTTAACAAGGTTAACCCAACCTCGTGATTATTCCTGACGTCTTTTAGGTATATATGGATAAGTAATACAAAATATTCATAAGACGATAACTATTTAAAACTTTAAACACTTTCAGTTATGAAAAATGTAATTTTTTTCACCCTGTTATTGGGATTGACTTCTTTTTGTTTTTCCTGTCAATCGGATGATGATTTTGATTCCTGTGTACCAATTTTACAAGCAGATTGTATCTGTACTGCTGAATTTGATCCAGTTTGCGGATGCGATGAAACGACTTATTCTAATGCTTGTGAAGCAGAATGTAGCGGTATTTTTGATTATACCTCCGGACCTTGTCAATGATTTTTAATTTAAAAATATAAGTTATGAAAACGATTAAATTTCTTTTTGCAATTGCATTAACAACAGGGCTCCTTTTTTCCTGTAATAAAAATGATGATGAATCATTTGGCTCTGAATCAGATTATTTAATCTTTGGTCATTTTTTTGGAGAATGCCAGGGTGAAGAATGTGTAGAGATTTTTAAACTGGAAGATGGAAAACTCTACGAAGATTCCAATGACAACTACCCAGGCTCGACAGATTTTAATGAAGTTGATTTTTCTGAACTATCGAATGAGCTTTTCTTAGAGGTTGATGGCTTAGAAGATGTTTTTCCTGCTGGATTATTAAATGAAACAGATGTAGTACTTGGGCAGCCAGATGCTGGCGATTGGGGAGGACTATATATCGAGTGGAGTGAAAATGGTGTAAAAGATTTTTGGCTACTGGATTTACATAAAGATAATGTTTCACAAGATTACCACGCATTTATTGATGCAGTTACTGAAAAAATTCAAGACATAAACGATTAATTTATGATGTCATACTAAAAGGGAGATGATCGCGCAGATCACCTCCCTTTGTTTTATCTTTTTAAAAAATTCCTTATTTCATTTGCTTTAAGATAAACTTTGTAGAATGTACCTTTCTGCTTTCTGTTTTTAAAACGACATAGTAAAAACCATCCGAGTGATTTTTTAAATTAAGTTCTAAAGCAGTATCAGGAAAAGCTTCCTTTTCTATAAACTGAACCATTTGTCCAAAATGATTATAAACAAATACATCTGTCTTTAAACCTGAAAAAGCTGCTGCTTTCAAATACAAGATCCCTTTCGTTGGATTCGGATACAAAATAATGTCCTGATCATTTTTAATGGAACGCTCAGAAGGAGCGCTAGTCGGATTAGAATTTTGACCGATCAAGCCTTCATTATTAGTTGTAATAATAGTCACCGTATAATCTTCGACTTCTCCGAAAGGTAAAATTTCACAAGGTGTTGGTGCGCTTCCTCGTTTCATGGAAACACGCATTCTGGTGGCCCCGGAAAGGGCACTCGCTGGAGCAGTGACAGAACCATTCAGCACAGCGAAATCTGTTCCGTTTGGCGGAGCAATCGTAGTACCGGAAAATGCGATTTCAGCAGGTTCTTCAAAAACGCCATTTTGATTATAATCAATCCATACTTTCCAATATTCATCATAAGTCGCCCAGCTATAATTTGTAGTCAATGTAAGATCATAAGCTGCACCCGTAACCAAGGTTGTACTTAAATCCGTAAAGTCAGAATAGGTCGATTTCCCAGATGGGTTGTTGATCGTGTTTAATTGAACACCACCGATATAATCATGGTAAGGAAAATCGGATTCTGATTCACAATATTCACCCGTGTTGTTTTCTGGTAATACAGAAAAATTAAAAGTACAGGTTTCAATATTTCCACAGGCATCCGTTGCTTCATAAGCAATTTGATAATCACCAACAGCAAAAAAGGAACCACTTGGTTGTCCTCCTGTTTGTACAACATTCAATCCTCCGGAAGGACAAGTAGTAGAGCTATTAGGAGCGTTCCAGGTAACGGTTGCTCCGGCTTGACCAGCTTCAGATGACATGGTAAAATCGTCTGGACAAGTTAAATCAATTGTTCCATTATCCGTTTCGTTTACAGTGATGAAAAAAGAACAGGATTCTAGATTTCCACAAGCATCTGTTGCTTCGTATACAATCTGATAAGTGCCAATATTGAAAAACGAACCATTTGCTTGCCCGCCTGTTTGGCTGATATTCAAACCGTCATTTATGCAAGTCGTAGAGCCTGATGGACTTGCCCAGTTTACAATTGCTCCAGTTTCTCCCGGCAGTGCATTAACAGCTAAGTCATTTGGACAAGAAAAAGTAATCGTTCCATTATCTGGTTCATTGATGGTTATATTGAAAGAGCAAGATTGTTGATTGCCACATTCATCAGTCGCGGTATAGGTAATGGTAGTAGTAGTTCCTACATTAAAAGAATTTCCACTTGCTGGTCCACTGGTTTGATTTACCGTGGTAGTATTTGGATCGCATGTAGTCGAAGCAGTAGGAGCAGTCCAACTTACATTGACACTAGTTGCTCCAATGTTAGCCGTTTCAATAATATCCTCAAGACAATTATCTAAGCTTAAGGTAGAGCCATCGCCCTGTTGAATAACAATACTATAATCTTCCACTTCTCCAAAAGGAAGGATACCGCATGGGGTAGGAGCAGTGCCGCGTGACATACTGACCCGCATTCTGGTGGTGCCCTCAGGTGCATTTGCAGGAACTGAAATACTTCCGCTAAGGACTTCTGTCTCTGTACCATTTGGCGGCGCAGAAAGGATACCAGCGTAGGCTAGTTCGTTTGGATCAAAAACAAAGTTTTGGTTGTAATCTATCCATACGCTAAAATACTCATCGTACGTAGTATAACTAAATCCAGTAGTGAGTGTAAGTTCGTATGTAGCTCCAGTATTTAATATAGTTGATAAATTAGTGAAATCGCTATAATTATCTTTACCAGAAACGTTATTTAAATCATTGAGCTGAACACCAGCGATCCATTCATGATAAGGAAAGTCTCCTTCGGATTCGCAGTATTCTCCAGTCGGTGGAGCAATAGTTCCTGCACAGGAACATCCATCAGCAAGGATAATATCGTTCTCTGTTTGGGCATTCCCGTCATCACAAGCAGTTCCGGGAGTCATCGGAAAGTTTGCATCGTTATCATTACAATCATCTTCCTGGCAGATTCCATCATCATCCATATCCACACAGCCTTCACAATCATCTGGAATGCCATTATTATTTAAATCAAGATTGTCGTCGAAACCTGGACATTGATCTTCGCTATTACAGACACCATCATTGTCGTCATCACCATCGAGGCAATCTTCACAACCGTCCGGAATATCATTATTGTTAGTGTCAATATTATCATCAAAACCTGGACATTGATCTACATCATTACAAACGCCATCATTATCGTCATCGCCCTCCAGGAAACATGGTTCACAACCATCTGGAATATTATTGTTGTTAGTGTCTACGGTGTCATCAAAACCAGGACATTCGTCCTCCGGATCACAAACACCGTCTCCATCAGTATCCACAAATTGAGGAGAAGCAGGATCACATATTTCAGCGATTAATTCAAAAATAGGTGTTAAGGTAGCATCAAAATTGGCGATGAATTCAATTTCTGGATTGGTGTCACCCGTTTCCAACCAATGAGAAAAAACGTAACCAGGATGTGCTTCTGCTGTTACTCTCAAAGGAAGACCAGTATAATACGTTCCGGTATAATCATAAGGAACAGTCATTTTTTTCCAATTGACAAAAACGTCCCCATTGGTATTTTCATCATAATTAAAAGTAAGCTCGTATTGATCGCCAAGATCAAAACTACCTTCCATAAAAGGATAAAAATAAGTTGGTCTCTGTACAAAAAAGTCTTTGTATTTATCGATATTATCTATCCAGTCTTCATATTCAGTCAAATAAATATTTTCAAAGCCCCATCGTTCGACATGCTGACCAATTTCAGCGTCAATTTCAGCAACGGCTGTGTTGATGATTTCATGTGCCCGTGTAGTACTATAGACTAGTTCCATAAAACTGCAGCTTCTTTGGATAAACTCATCGTGGAATATTTGGTTGTCCAAAAGTTTTCTAAGAAGCAAGGTAGACTTAGAATCAAAAGGCCAACCAACCTGATCAGGGTCTAAAACATTTTCAAAGGTATTCCAGGTATGTCCATTGGTAGAACTTCCTCCATATAGATTGGTCGTTGCATCAGTATCTGTATACATATACCTCCATTTTCCATCAGGTGTTTGTGGTCGCCAAATTTGTAGGTTATTAGCAGGCCAATCGGCACTAGACATATAGATCATGGAAATCCAATAATCGAGAAAGCTTTCGATGTCAAATTGAGTTTTTACATACTCGTAGTTTTGATCAATACTTAAGTCATTGTTTTCGACAAAAGCGTACAAATCATTATAATGTTCATCATTACCTTCTTTTACCTCATTTTCAATTTTGGGACTTTTAATAAGATCAAGATCTTCTTCTTTTACATCAAAGAAAGCATCAAAATATTCTCCACCATACAGGTCTCTGAAATTTTGAATCCCGTAATATTCACCATTAATATAAACGATGGTTGGACGAAAGTTTTGATACTCTACATCAGTTATCTCAGCAAGTATTCTTTGGTTTGTTCCATCTCGAAGCATGGTACTTCGGTAGTCCTGTCCACTATTTCTTAAACGAAGCCGTTCATACTTTTTAAAATCTCGGTTAGGGAAAAGTTTGTAGTCAATATTATTATCTCCATATTGATTACTACGTAGATAAATGTTCAAGCTTTTTAAACTATATTGCCTGGAGCAATTGCCAGATATTTGTACTCCTGCATCAACAGAAAAAGCCTCACTTCCATCTGTTTCAAAAAGCGTAAGGTTAGCTGGGCGTTCCCAGTCCTGATGATAATAATTTGCAGTAACTGCACCAGGGCAATTTGAATCAGCTCCATTTGTTCCGACTACATAAATTCCTTCTTCGTCACTGAAAAAATTATCTGGATCAGTGGTGATCATCAAAACAGGTAAGGTTTCGCTGGCGTCAAAGAGATAGTTGCGTGTTCGGATTTGGCTCGGAGCAAATCCGTTTTTATAGGCACGTGCTCGAAGACTAGAGGTCTCAGATACGGTAATTTCTCCGGAATAAAGTGTGGCATTTTCATCGGGTTCAGAACCATCATCCGTATAATAAATCGAAGCAGTCGGATCATCATGTATAATAGTAACCGTTTGTGTACTTGTAAAAACGCCATGATCTAAAGAGATGTCCGGTTTTGCCAACCAGGGTAGTGCATCTGCATTCGGGGCTAATGGGGTTGGCGCACCAAAAAGGACTACATCATCAACAGTTTCGGTAGAGCGTCCATAAGAGGCTTTGAAAGGAAGGTCTCCGTACGTCAATGAGTCAATAATAATTAATTGGTTGTTTAATGCCTGAACCAACGCAACGGTTTCTCCATTATCACTCAGTTTAAACTCTGCATGAAAACCACCCCGTTCAGGTTTGTCATCAGCAAAAATAGTGATGAAACCATTAGCCGGTACTTTTTGTACAGATGCTATTTGCCATTTTGTAAGATCGTCAATATCATCAGTCAGGTATAAGCCTCCAAGACTAACATCGAAATTATTATCATTATAGATTTCGATCCAAT
>CAYXQH010000433.1:0-5691 GCA_964467425.1 uncultured Saprospiraceae bacterium | reverse complement strand
CTTATTTTTTACGACTTATTTAATCCTTTTTATATATTTGTTATGATATTTTTAATTAACCTAGTAAAAATCATTCCTCATGGGTAAAGGAGACAAAAAGTCCAAAAAAGGAAAGCGCTGGCGTGGATCTTATGGCAAAACTCGACCAAAAAAGAAAAACGTAACTACTACAGATACTAAACCTAAAACTGATTAAAGGTAAAAGCCACAAATTGTCCTTGCTAAATTAGCAGGACAATTTGTAGTTTTTTAACCAAAATAGTTTTATTCATAATTTGGTATATCGACTTCATACAACGTCAACATGCCATCAAAACGTTCTACGGGTTTAAAGCCTACCGTTCCTCCATTCTCCATCTCTAAAGCATTCATTTCTCTATACATCCACTCTGTCTCAGAGTTCCTTTTTTGATTATTTAAGTTTTGGAAAGTAAATTTACTATCTCCGGAAGCGTTCATCTTATTTTCAATAAAGGTGGAATCCGAATTTTCAAATGGAATATTTTCTTTCGTCCAATGTTGATAAGCCTTTCCTTTATAAGCGAATAGCCCTAGCGAATAATATTGATCCCCATATTCTTCTTTTAGCAATTGTCCCATAAACTTTGTATTGCTGTTCCCCAATTTACCTTTTTGAATATGCGCATTATGCCCCCATATGATCACTTTTTTATCTGGATAAAATTCTTCCATTATCCATTTAAGATTTTCAAACATAAGTTCATCTCTCAATGGAATTCCGATAAATATATTTTCTTCATTAAACCGTGTCGCATAGGCAATGTCCATTGATTTCCATAAGCTTTTTAAACTCCTGGCAATCACCTTCATTTGCTTATCGGAGTATTGGTATTCAGCTTGAATAGCTTTTCTGTTGTTTTTAATAAAACGACTAACAGAGGCTACAGCATCTAAAAACTTGTCTCGATTTGTTACAAAGTTCGTAGAGTCTTTTTCAAAAACAGAAGGATAAATTTTGTAATAAGCTTCTAATCCATTTTCAAATTCAGTTGCTAACTTTTCATCCCCTAACTGAAGTATGATGTTTAGATGTTTTTCTAAATTACTTGAAGAAGTCTGGCAGTCAAAGCCCGTATAAATCAATGGCTTTTCTGTTTTACTATTCTCTTTTATCAACTGGAATAAAGGTTCAATTTCTTTGCATTGAAAATTTTTAAATACCGTATTTTTACGTAGTTCTTCTGCACTCAAACTTTCAATAGTAGTCCAGGCTAAATTGATATCTCCAAAGCCACCTTCCATTGCCATTATTTCAAAACCTAATTCCACATACAAATGACGTACAAGACTCGATTTTAATGTATAGAAATCTCCAATACCATGAGAACTCTCCCCAATAGCAACTATACGCTTATCTTTTAAATATTCATCTAAAAAGGAAAACTCATAATCATTACTCTTATACAAACCTGTCGCGGGTACATCTATGGTTTGTGTCGGACAAGTTATAAAACACAGAGAACTAAGCATCATTAAGAAAATCGTTTTCATAGTTTTCTATTTTAAATTTAGAAAAGAATTCGTTCGAATTAATAATGCAATTTACATGGATTTTATTTGGCTATGATGCTATTTTACATGAACGCAAGTTTGACCAGACAAACGCAGCATATTGTTTTCATAAGAAAAAAGCAAATCGAAAATAGAGCTGTTTTTCAAGTCTTCAAATAGTTGCAACTTTACTGCTACTCTTGATTTATGTATATTCGTATAGTAAATCATGTAGGTTATGTAGGTTATGTAGGTTATGTAGGTTATGTAGGTTAATTTTCAAATAATAGATGAATCAGGAAAAACGATCCTTCATTAGTTTATACTGGATTTGCCAATTGCTTGGCTGGGGAAGTGCTGCCATGTACTGGTCCTATTATCAAATTAGAGGAGAAGAAGCTTTATGGATTGAAGTAGGCAGTGTACTTTGGACTTTTTTAGTTGGCATTGGAAGCACACATCTTTATAAACATTTAGCACATCGAAACGATTGGACTCGTTTGAGTGCCCGTCGGTTAATTCCTATTCTATTTATTGTGCTTCTAATATTAACGGGGATTTATGTTTTGAGTGGATACGTATCTTTTATAACTCGTTTTGATAGTCATCAATACAACATGAGTATTTTTATGGGTATGTTCACTGGTGGACTTCGGTATATGGCTATTTGGTTACTCACATTTCATATGTACCATTATGCACGGTATAGTCGCCAGGCAGAAATTGATCAAAGCAAATATGAAAAACTGGCTATCGCGGCACAACTTAAACAGCTAAACACAGAGTTGAATCCTCATTTTTTATTTAATGCTCTAAACAGTATAAAAGCACTTACCTTGGAAAATCCTCATGCTGCCCGCGAAGCGGTTGACTTATTAAGTGATATGCTTCGCAACTCGCTTAGGTTTTCCGAGCGACCAGTCATTCCATTAAACGAAGAAATACAAAGAATCGAAGCCTATCTCGCCTTAGAAAAAATTCGCTTTGAAGAACGACTAAAATATACGTTGAATATTGAAGAGGACACAAAGTCAATAAATATTCCTCCACTGTCTTTATATAACTTAGTAGAAAACGCCGTCAAACATGGGATTAATAATTCTAAAGCTGGCGGACATATTCGCATCTCTAGTTTTATTGAAGGAGCACATATCCATCTCGTCGTTGTCAATGACGGCATTCTAAAAGAAACCAATGCTAAAGGGATAGGATTAAAAAATATTGCAGAACGACTTAAATTAGTCTATGGCGAAGCAGGCACCATGAGTCTCAACGCTATCGCTGGAAATCAAGTCGAATCAAGATTACGTTTGCCTTTAAGTACCTAGACAATATGAAAAAAACAAAAGTAATCATTATAGATGACGAGCGATTGAGTCGGGTAGAATTGAAAAATCATCTAGATAATTTTCAGAACATTGAAGTAATTGGGGAAGCTAAAAATGCGGACGAAGGTATTGAACTGATTAAAGAAAAGAAACCAGATTTAATCTTTTTAGACATTCAGATGCCAGAGCGATCTGGCTTTGATCTATTAGAAGAGTTAGAGGAAACCCCTTCTGTTATTTTTGTAACTGCTTTTGATGAGTATGCAATTAAAGCATTTGAATTTAATGCTTTACATTATATTTTAAAACCCATCAACCGCGATCGCCTTCAAGAAGCATTGGATCGTTCTTTCGAAAAGCAAAAAGAAAAAGAGACGATTAAATCCTCGGAAACAGGCCAGCCTTATATCGATCATTTATTTCTGAAAGATGGAGAAGAAACTCATTTTGTAAAGCTGTCTGACATTCATTTGTTTTCTTCTTTTGGCAATTATGTAAAGGTACATTTTGGCACAAAATCCATACTCGTACATCGTAGTCTAAACCAAATTGAAATACGCGTTCCAACGAATCAATTCTTTAGAGTAAATCGTTATTCTATCGTCAATTTGAATCATGTCAACAAAATCCGGCAAGGCTTAAAAGCAAAACTCATCCTCACCTTAAGTAGTGGTCAGGAGATTGAATGTTCCGAACGAAAGTCTGTTTTATTTCGGGAACGTTGGGGGATTTGAGAAGCCTCTATTTGCTCTCTTTTCAATTTAAGAAGTTCTCGTATTGATTACTTTATCTATTTTTATTGCCAAGAAAATATTGCAGAAAAGGGTGAAGAATTTTTTTCATAATTTAGCCTTCTAAATTGCCCTTTATTATTCGTGGTTGATCCTGTAATTTCAACCGCATTTTGAGGAAAAGGTACATTATTCGAATAATAGATAACAGTGCTCTTTGACGGTGTTTCATTTGAGATTTTCAAATTTAAACAAAGACCAATCATATGGTTATAAAAGCCTAAGGTAGATTCAGGAATACAATAAACTGGATTAAGTGCTGGTTTAAGGTTCGAAAAATTTGTATTGAAATCTGAAAACAATAGATGATACCTTAAGTAATCAGCCTCTGCATCAAGACTTAAATAAGTTGATACTGTATCAATATTCATATCTATTCCTCTTATAAAAGTGGACTTCGAACAGTTGACACTGTTAGTTTCAAAACAATATTTATAAGAATCAACATAACCATTTGTTTGTTCAATAATTATTTGGATTTGGTTATCATCTGAGTTTAGAGTGATTAGGTTAGCTTCATGAATAACATTATAAACTCTATTTGTAGTTACGATACCACCTCCTGAAACATCTTGCCGAGTTATAGTTATTGAGCTTACTTCTCCTGCAGTATAGTCCACATGATAAGTTCCCTCATCTCTACCTACTGGTGATAATCTAAGAGCAGAAACACGTTGGCTTTCATCGTAAAAAATTTCAGTTACATCTGACAAAATTGAATTAGAATAATACTCTACTTTACTTAATAAGCCTTCATTTGGGTTTGTAGCATTTGATAAATCATCATCATCTTTAGCACAGGTACTAAAAAAGAGGAGGGGTATAAAAATAAAGAAATAATACTTTTTCATGTGCTTTTATATTTTTGTTGTACTAAATATAAGTATTTAATGACAAGTATTCAAAAAGTTAAAGTCTTAACTAATAAGTCTTTCTGTAAAATGAGGTGGCTTAGCTATATACAAAAACAATAATTTCTCGTATTTTTGTTTTTGTAAACAAATAAGTAAACATCCTATGAGTATAACCATCCATTATCGGGGGCGCCTGCGCTCCCCTAAAGATATTCCACCATTAATTGAAGAGTTAGAAGATATCTGCAAGTCCGCAGGTTGGGAGTATCGCATTTTTGAAAATACCGATCCTGCAAAACAAAACCCGTTTGTTGGAATCACTTTTAAAGCACATCAGAATTGTGAAAACATCTGGATGACCTTTTCACCGGACGGAACGCTTGTTTTTCCATTATCCATCGGAGTGGACGAAATTGAAGAGCCGGGCTGGGCATTTACAAAAACTCAATTTGCTGGCGTTGAGGTACACATTGCTGTTTGTACTTTATTAAAATATATTGCTGAACGCTGGTTTGAAGAATTTGAAGTTACGGATGAAGGCGGTTATTATCATTCCTTAAGCAAAGAAAATTTAGAGCAAAAAATCGGAATGATCAACGAAGCAATTACTGCACTCGCCGAGGGTTTTGAAGGTTTGCCTTTACAACAAGGAGAAGGGCTTCAGGATCGTATTGAAAAAATAATAAATGCTCTTAGAAAAAAGAAAAGCTAGATTAAACCCTATGTGTTTAATATCCTTGTTTAGTCATCCTTCTTTTTTCTTCCCAAGAAAAAACCTATTAAACTTTTAAAAAATCTTACAATTGCGGATCCTTCTTTTTTGTCAGACATAGAAAATGGTATTTAAGTTTTTATTCTATTTCAAGGTTATATTTGTGCAACAGACCAGATAAACCCTGACTGGAAAATTTAGCTTTCCTAATATTATTTATCTCCGGATCTATGGAATAATTGAAGGCTGTTCTAAAATCTGCTTTTTCTAAATTAGTACTTTCGAAAACCGCTCTACTTAGATTACATTGATCGAAAACGGCTTCGTTTAATTCTGCCTTAGTAAAGTCTACTTCCTCCATCTTGCATTTTTCAAAAGAGGTAGCATTTATTTTAAGCTCAACAAAAGAAGCTAAATCTAACTGACAACCTTTAAACTTTATGTTTAATAAAAAAGGATTGCAATGATTAAAATTTAACCCCAGTAAAATACAG
>CAYXQH010000432.1:0-5693 GCA_964467425.1 uncultured Saprospiraceae bacterium | reverse complement strand
TTATTAGTAATTCCGTCAAACTACTTAAAATAATAGATTATGAAAAATCCAATTAAATTTTTTACATCAAATCAAAGTTTTGAGATAGAAGTGCTTCGAGCGAAGTTAGAAGCGGCAAGCATTGAAAGTTATGTAATGAATAAGCAGGATTCTGCTTATGTTGTAATAGGAGATATTGATCTTTATATTGAAGAATCTGATTTGGAACGAGCTCAGGAAATCATTAAAGTATGAAGGAGCTATTTGGAATAATGCCGCAGGAAGGGACCTTAGACGAAATTAGTGTGCGTGTTGAAAAAAGAGGAACGATCGAACTGTTGGAAGAAGCAGAAATTAGTGAAGAGGCAGGCTTGCTAAAGGATCACTATACTGGTAAAAGTAAAAAACGTCAGGTGACCTTAATTCAGGTAGAACATCTGGCTGCTGTTGGATCGATTTTGAAAAAAGAAATTGACCCAAAATTAACCAGGAGGAATTTGCTCGTTAGAGGTATAAATCTGCTGGCATTAAAAGATAAACAATTTAGTATTGGCGAAGAAGTTGTATTAGAGTTCACCGGACTCTGTCATCCTTGTTCCAGAATGGAAAAAAACTTTGGACCCGGAGGTTATAATGCCATGCGCGGCCATGGAGGTATTACAACAAGAGTGATAAAAGGGGGACGTATTAAAAAAGGAGATAAAGTCCTGATGCTTAAAGGAAGTAAGAAAGAAGAATAAAAAACATTTAAAAAATAAATTATGGGATTTTTAGATCAATTTAAAAAAAACCGAGATGCAGATATTCATAACGATTGGAAGGTGATCAGTTCTGATGCTGAGTTACAATCAGCAATAGATGCCTCCTTCGAAAAACCCGTCATGCTTTTTAAACATAGTGTCACTTGTGGAATTAGCGCAGGAGCGAAATTTGGTTTAGAACGCGAATGGGATTTTAAAGAAGAAGAATTATCTTTTTATTATCTAGACTTATTAAGCTATCGACCAATTTCTAATAAAATAGCAGATGATTTAGGGGTGACACATCAGTCACCACAAGTTATTTTAGTGAAAAACGGAAAGGCTGTGTATGATACATCTCATCATGCAATCAGTGTCAATGCTATAAGAAATGCGCTATCTTCCAATGCATAATTAGAGCAAACCAATTTTTCAATCAAAACAAAACCTCCTATGAGATCCGAAAAAGTTGAATTTGTAAATGTCAACGGCTATAAGCTTTCTGCAAAATTAGAACTACCAGCAGATCAACATCCACATTCTTATGCATTGTTTGCGCATGTCTTTACTGGTAATAAAAACCTAACGGCTACTCGTCATATTAGTAGAGCTTTGACGCTGGATGGGATTGCAGTATTGCGTTTTGATTTTACCGGGCTTGGTGAAAGTGAAGGTGATTTTGCAGATACGACCTTTTCTTCTAATGTAGAAGACCTGATGGCAGCTGCTCAATTTTTAAAAGATAATTATGAAGCTCCAAAGATTATGATTGGGCATTCGCTTGGAGGCGCTGCAGCAATTTTTGCAGCCTCAAGACTGGAATCCATTCAAGCTGTTGCAACTATTGGAACACCTTCGGAGCCAGAACATGTGAGCCATCTCTTGGAAGATAGCCTGGAGAAAATAGAACAAGACGGAAAAGCAAAAGTTTCAGTAGGTGGCCGAATGTTTACGATCAAAAAAGAGTTTTTGGATGATATTCGGAGTAAGAATATGTTTAAGCTATTAAAGGAATTGCGAAAGCCAATTTTGATTTTGCATTCCCCTCAGGATACTGTTGTAGAAATAGATAATGCTGCACAGATTTATCATGCTTCTCATCATCCGAAAAGTTTTGTAACCTTAGACGGAGCCGATCATATGTTGTCTAATAAAACGGATGCTGCTTATGCTGGAAGTTTGATTGCGTCTTGGGTGATGCGCTATCTGGATTTACCTAAAAAAGAAATTTTAAAAACTGAACGACAGGTGGTAGCGAAACTCGGAGAGATTGGCTTCACCACAGAGATTATGGCTGGTAATCATGGTTTATTAGCTGATGAATCAGAGCAGGTAAACGGCGATGACTTTGGACCTTCACCCTATCAGATTTTATCAGCGGCTCTTGGTGCTTGTACGGCTATGACCTTGCAAATGTATGCCCGGCGTAAAAAGTGGGATTTGAAAGAAGTAAAAGTCCATCTAGATCATGGAAAACGCTATGTTGATGATTGTATGGCTTGCGATGAAAAAGAAATGAAATTAGATCATTTTGAACGAATCATAGAATTGGAGGGAAATTTGACAGAAGAACAAAAAGCACGACTCCTGGAAATAGCGGATCGATGCCCGGTTCATTTGAGTTTAGAGCGAGAAGTAAGAATCAGCACAGTATTACAAGAAAATTGAGCAACCTTTTTAAAATTTACTATGAAACCAGAGTTTAAAGTAGCGATTGTACAGGAAGGGCCTGTTTATTTAAACCTGAAAGCGAGTTTGGAAAAGATGACAGATATCATTTCAGATGCAGCGCAGGAGAAAACAGACCTTATTGTTTTTGGGGAAACCTGGTTGACGGGATATCCTGCCTGGTTGGATCATTGCAAAGGCTACGCTATTTGGGATCATGAGCCAACAAAGGCGGTTTTTTCCAGGATGTACCAAAACAGTATAACAATCCCGGGGCCTGAAACAGCACAGTTATGTAAATTGGCAAAGAAGCATAAAATGGTTATCGTTAGCGGTGCCAATGAAATTATAAAAACAGGACCTGGAAATCGGACGATTTATAATTCGATGATTATTATCAATGAAAAAGGACAAATAGCAAATCATCGTCGAAAATTGATGCCGACCTACACCGAAAAGTTAGTATATGGTTTAGGGAATAAGCCAGGACTGGAAGCAGTAGAAACATCCCTTGGTCGGATCGGTGGATTGATTTGCTGGGAACATTGGATGCCATTGACCCGTCAGGCGATGCACAATTCAGGGGAGCATATTCATATTGCTTTATGGCCAAGAGTGCATGAGATGTTGCAGATTGCTAGCCGAGCTTATGCTTTTGAAGGACGATGTTATGTAATCGCTGTAGGACAAATGATGTATGGAAAAGATTTTCCGCCAGAGCTGGAATTGCCAGAGCATATTTTGAATCATCCTGGAGGTGTTATATTGAATGGAGGGAGTGCAGTGATTGGGCCTGATGGACAATATTTGATGGAACCACAATATGATTTGGATGGTACTTTTTATTGCGAGATGGATAATTTAGAAAGAGTTTATGCAGAGGGAATGGCTTTGGACGTTACTGGTCATTATCAACGAGCAGATATCTTTGATTTTAAATTAAAAGAAACTTAGGTTAGAATTTTTATCATGGAAAAAGAAAAATATATACCCATCGCTTGTCAGTTTTATGATGTACTGGAATTACATGCTTCCCGAAAAGATAAGGTGACCATTGCGTATTTCGATTCTGGAAAAACGACAAAAACAGTAGAAACTAAGATTGCCAATATCATTACCAAAAAGAAAGAAGAATTTGTTGTCTTACCCGATAATACCGAGATCCGCCTGGATCAAATTATCAGTATTAATGATACTGCTTTCTATGGGAGTTGTGGATTTTGACCATCAGGTTTTATCTGTTTTACCTTTAGGTTTTTTATTCGTTCGTTCTTTCTTTTGTTCTTCTTCACTTTTCTCTTCGTCATCTCCTCCGGTATTGAAAATTACATCCGTACTTGAATAAGAACCACCAAAAGTATTGGCTAAGGATACCACCTGACTCATTGCATCAACAAATTGATCGTTTTGCAACTCTTTAAGTGGATGGGTGTAAACAGAGATCACCAAGCCTTCATATAAACAATACTTAGCATCGAGTGCAGAGTGAAAATTGGCTTCCAGCATTTTTTTCAGTTGACCATCTTCTAGTTTCTCCTCTTCAATGATCGGCGTGAAGATTCGCATGCGATTGGCATTTTCATCAGTGATGACATAAAGTAAACGTTGGCCATAGACTAATTGCCAATTTCCAAGTTGCCCTTCAAATTCATAGGCCTCTCGCTCGATGATTTTACCCATCGTTTCATTATTCATTTGAGCAAAAATGCTGGAAGAGCTAACTAGTAAGAATAGAAATAAAAAGGGGATAGTTTTCATAATAAAAAATTATTAAGCTGAAATTAAAAGGAATATCGGGTTTTTTGGAAACACAAACCGTCTTTTAGCTCACAAAACGTGTCTTTATTATTTTAGGTTAATTGCATAAGCAACCAGTCTTTTTCTGCAACAGCAGAGGTCGTTTCAATTTCTACGCTTAGTTGTTTTTTAACGGCACGATTCGAAATTGGTAGTTCCAGTATTTTTTTGGTAAACTTGATGGTGTTAAGGTAATTCTTTTTGTGATAAGCAATAATCTCTTTTCTGCTAATGAATTTTTTCATGGCTTCCAGATGTGAATACAAAAGATCAAAAGCCTCTAATTCATAATATATCTTCATAGCAATAGTTTTAGCAGATAGGTTGATCAAGAGGTCTGTAAAATCTGCTTTGTTTAATAAGTCAAGTGCTTTGTCATAATTTTTACGTTCGTATTCTAGCCATGCGAGATTAAAGGAGAAAGTACTTTCTTGATGTTTTTCAACCAAGCGATTTTTATAAGTCTGAATAAACCCTTCGGCCCAATCGAAGTCTTTGGATACAATCGCTTTAGCAACTATGTTTCGATAAGTAAATCGAGAAAGAATACCGTTTAAAAATAAAACTTCATTTTTTAAACCTTCCTTATAAATACTCAGCCCTTCTTTTGCGAATTGTCGTTCTCCCTGATTCATCAATCGAATACAATAATTAGTGGCCAGTAAAAACAAGTCACGCAACTCGTCTTTTGGAAAATGCGATTGATATTGAAAAACAAGCGATTTAAATTTTTCAAAATTACTATGCTTTTTCTGATCAATCAGCGCAAGGTAGCAATAGTAGTATACGGAAATCGCTGGAATATCTAAAGCAGAATCCTGTTTGATATAAGAGATGATTTGCGGAAGCATTCCAAAATTATATTCCTTTTTATAGATGTTTTGGTGAGAAAGCAAAAAGCAACTCTGGCGTAGTTTTGAAGTTATATAAGCGGTGTCTAAATTTTCCTGAACATGTTGCAAGCTTAGATTTTCCATTCTGTTTTGCTCCGATAGGAAAAGGTATTCTTCCAAATAAACTTGATATCTACTTTGGTAAAAATCCGCATTTCGATGAGGTTGTCGATCTTGCTTGGTTTTTATTTCTGAAGTTGTTTTGACAAAGTGACGGGTCAAATTTAGGTCCCGATAGGCCTTAGCTAATTTTATTTGAGCAGTGTTTTCTTCTTTGTTGATCTGTTTCCAGATGAGATATTTTTCGAAAGCTTTATGTAAAAGGCTCATACTCAGGCGCAGTTTGTGGTCATCGTATGGTAGGCCTGGAAATAAGTTACTGAAAGCTTCTTCTCTTTGTGGAGTGCTTCTTTTTTCAAATTTAACCTGCACCAAATAGTTGAATAATTCTAGTACATGGCCTCTTTGATTAAAGAAGGGAGAAGCGATCCATTTTCCTAATTGGCGAACTTCTTTCTTCGAAAACACATTAAAAAGCTCAAATAATTTACTTTTTATCATTTTAAAATGAAATTTATTGAGACAAAATAAATTATAAATTAATGATTGTCAATTG
>CAYXQH010000431.1:0-5705 GCA_964467425.1 uncultured Saprospiraceae bacterium | reverse complement strand
ATTGATGAGTTATTTAACCCAGATGACTTCTAAGCATTATTTACGAAAACCGAAAACCGAAAACCGAAAACCGAAAACCGAAGCTAAATCTTCACCTTCTTCCATCGGCCGAGTCGGAACACGTAAATGCAGATTAAGGCTAATACACTTTCCCCAATTGCGATGGCCCAATACACACCAGAAGGTCCATATTTCGAAAGGTAATAAGCCAAAGGAATTTGTAGTAACCAAAAGGCAATAATGTTTATGACGGTCGGAGTATAGGTATCTCCCGCACCATTAAAAGCCTGACTAATAACCATTCCGTAAGCAAAGAATACATAGCCTGCGCAAATGATTCTCAAGCTTGTAGCACCGGCTTCAATAACAATAGAATTTTCACTAAAAATGGAGATGATCGGATGTGCGAGTAAAAAGAATACGATGGAAACAATGACAAGAAAAATCATGTTATAAAATGCAGCAATCCATACCGCTTTTTCTGCACGCTCTGGTTGTTGTGCTCCCAAGTTTTGACCAACCAAAGTGGAGGCGGCATTGGCTAATCCCCAGGCGGGAAGTATTGTGAAAATAATCACTCGAATTGAAATTACATACCCTGCTCGTACTTCATCCGAAAAAGAAGTAGATATAATCCACATGATAAATAACCAACTCGCCGAAGCAATCAAAAATTGAATAGTGCTTCCAGCGGCAATTTTTATAATATTGATGATAATATCAAAAGCTATGGTAAGATGCTTTCGAGCAATCTTGACGATAGTTTTTCCATTAAATAAAATATATAATTGAACTAATACTCCAACACCTCTTCCAATAGAAGTCGCGACAGCAGCGCCCTGCACTCCAAGCTCCGGAAAAGGACCAATTCCAAAAATAAAGAGGGGATCAAGAATAATGTTTAAGCCATTAGAAAGAATTAATACACGCATCGCTACAGCTGCATTTCCTGCTCCACGAAATATTCCATTGAGTAAGAATATAAGTATGATAACAATGTTGGTCGCAAACATGATTCGAGTAAAACCGATTCCTTCATTGATCAGTTTTTCGCTCCCACCCATAATTTCGAGAATCTCGCGGGCATAAACAAAACCAATGATACCAATAAGGACTGCAAAGAAAATGGCGATAATAATAGCTTGCACCGCAACAATGTTTGCTCCATCAGGATTTTTTTCTCCGATCCGTCTGGCTACCATTGCCATTGCTCCAGTCATGAGTCCGATTGCGATCGAATAAACAATCATCAAGACGGATTCGGTTAAACCAACGACTCCAACTGCTTCGGCACCTATTTTTCCAACAAAATATATATCAACAACCGCGAATATTGATTCCATCACCATTTCTAAAATCATAGGAACGGCTAATAAAACAATAGCCCTTTTGATACTGATTTTCGTCAGATCTTCTTCACTACCTTTCACCGCCTTTAAAATCAGATCAAATGCTTTTTTCATGTGTTATTGGACATTGGTCGATAAGACCTTATTTACTCCTCTGCTTCCAAACCTTGGCGAATACCTTTTTCAATCGCCGGTACTCCGCGCTGCATCCACTGCGGCATTGGCTGATCCAATAAGTAATGATCGAAAAACTGTTGCATACGCACATTAAAATCCAAACGGTTCTGCCTTTTTAAAGGCCAATGTGGTTCGTCATTATAGTTTAATAACCAAGCAGGTTTGCCAAGTCTACGCATTGCTACAAAAAATTCGATGCCTTGATACCAAGGTACAGCGCCGTCTTTATCATTATGTAAAATGAGCACTGGTGTTTCAATTTTGTCTGCATAAAAAATTGGAGAGTTTTCAAGATATCGAGTATGCTGATCCCAAATTGTTCCTCCTATTCGACTCTGCGTATTTTCATATTGAAACATTCGACTCAAACCAGAGCCCCATCGAATGCCACCATAAGCGCTAAACATATTTACAACAGGTGCTCCGGACTCAGCACATTTAAACAAATTAGTACGCGTGATTAAATGCGCGATTTGATAACCACCCCAGCTATGTCCCTGCAAACCGATTCGATCTTTGTCAATAAAACCTTCCTGAATCAATGCTGTTGTACCGGAAATAACCGAATTTTCTGCACTCTCGCCCGGATAACCAACTTTATAAGCTACGTCCGGATTAAAAACCACATAGCCTCGACTGGTATAAAAAGTATAATTAATAGTTGATCGATGGGGATAGGGAGCCCGATGTGAATGTAGTCTATCCGAACTTCGCTCATAAAAATTCACAATCATCGGATACTTTTTATTAGGATCAAAATTTTCGGGCTTAGCCAATAATCCTTGCAGCATCTGCCCATCGGAAGACATCCATTCGTATAATTCTATGGAACCCCATGAATAATAGGACTGCTGTGGATTGGCATCGCTAATTTGTTTTGCATTTCTAAAACTACGGTCCGATACTAATAAATCAGGAAAGGTCTGATAGTCTTCTTTAGTAAACATATAACGTTCAGCATCCTTTGCTTTCCAGATACGAGTCCTAAAACGAGAATCCTCTCTGATGATAATGGACTGCCCGGGTTTGTTAATTTTTACGGAAGCATATCCACTTTGTTTGCTCTGTTCATCAAATAGAGAGAGTAGCAAGTCTTTATTTGGATCTAAAAATGTTTCTTCCGAATCGGTTCGAATATACCGATAGCGAATTTTATCTTCCCGCCCCTTGGTTAATCGTTTAGGATCTGCTTTATTAGAAGGATCATATATCCAGATATCATAACGATCATTAATCAAAATTCGTTCATCATCTTTTGTCCATCCTGTTGTAGAGTATGAGTTGGGCAGCATTGGCCGATCATTCAATTCATCATAAAATTTAGCTGTCCGATTGTCTGTAATCGTACTCAAGGTTCCGTTGGCGGTATTATAGGTTTGCCAGGCGGTGTCAACCGCATTAAACCAGTAGATGTATTTTCCGGCAGGAGATACTCTTGGAAATCCTTTTATTTTATGTGCAAATTTTTTCTTGCTTCCGGTTTCGATATTAACGAGATACATGTCTCTAGGTTCTGGAAAGCCTTCCCAGCTCACTGATTTTAGATAAGGCTCTTTGGCAGATCCAACGGCATAATTAGAATTGCGATCTCGTTCGAAAGAAAGGTCAGAAATTGTTGGATCGTATAATTGGTTAAATTTATTTTTTGAAATATTCCATACACAAGTATAAGAACGTTCTTTGTCATTGGTCAATTGAGATTCTTGTTGGGTATGTAATCGAGCATCATTCCAGGACCAGACTTCAACGTTTACTTTGTCTTCATCGAGTAAAGTAGTGTCTTCTTGTATTGGGGTGGGAGAGATGCCGAAGAACAATCGCTTTCCATTTTCTGAAAACCGTAAGCTTTCAAATTCGCTTATAATCCAATCTTTGGGAAGTAAAGCATTTTTGTTGTCTACCACTAAACGAGCATTTGATTTTTTATCATTCCAATAGTACAAATGAAAGGGGCGAATTTTTGTATCAGTGGTATCGAGGTCACCTAAGAAAACGGCTTGTGTTCCTTTTTTATCAAAACCGAGATATTTGTAAACACCTTTCGATTTTAGCACAGCATTCAGGCTTGATTTTTTACAGTCGAAAATATAAACACCCTGATCGAAAGTAGAATCTCTGCTTTCACTGGCGATGATGATCTTTTCATTTTCTTTTGCAAAAGCATATTCTTTAGCTCCAGGAATTTTTTGCTCGAAATCGCTACTGAGCTGTTTGATGATTAAATAGTCTTCTAACTTCTTTTTAGATTTCTTTTCAGTACTATCTTTTTGAATGAGCTTTGCTGCCTTTTGTTCATAGGCAATCCAATCAGCCCATTTCTCAGGGACTTTAAATTTTTTAACATCAGGAATCTTGGTGAGCGTCTCTGTTTGTAATTCGAAAATGCCAAGACTGTCATTTGGCAAATCTTTTTTACTTACTTTATTCCGCTTTTTAGCTCGAATAGAATCTACGGAGTTTTTAATAGTAAAAATGACATATTTATTATCGGCAGTAATTTTTCCATTCGTTCCTCTTTCAAAAAAATATTCTTTACCAGAATCAATATGATTTATAAAAAGAATGGGGTCGCCACGTTCTACCGAAATAGCGTAAGTCACCCATTGACCATCATTAGAAATCTGGGCGTTTCGAATCGTTTTCCAGACATCAAAATCAGAATGGTCTAATTGTTTTTTAGAAGGATTCTGACCTGTTGAAAGAAAAGTAATCAATAAAAAGAAACCGAGGAATGTACAATTTTTAATCATAATCAAATGCATTATGCGAATAAGCGTTTTAAACAACTTTCAGGGCTAAATTAAGCAAAATAATCTTTTTGGATATTATTTCAATTTGCTGTAAATTTAGAATGGCACTTTTAAACTATATTCTGACTGAAATAAGTAAAAATAATCAATAATGGAACTAGACTCTAGATCAAAAGACCAACCTGGGAATGCAAGTGTTGCACGATTTAGTAAAAATTTAAGCGATCGACCAAATAATGAGCCATTAAGAGTGCTTTCGGAGGAGCAATGGAACTTTTGGAAAACGAATGGATATGTTATTATAAAAAATGCCGTACCCGAAGAAAACATCAAAGCGGTGGAAGACTTCCTTTGGGAATTTCAGGATATGGATAAAAATGATCGCTCGACCTGGTATGTAAATCCTGCTAATAAAATGGAAATGACGGAGTTGGTTGGAACAGGAATGGTCGAAGCCTATAATCACCCCTCGATGTGGAATAATCGCCAATATCCAAAAGTTTACGACACCTTTGTTGATCTCTGGGGAACGGAAAAACTTTGGGTGTCTATTGATCGAGCAAATCTTAATCCGCCACTTCGACCTCAGGATACTTTTAAAGGATTTATTCATTGGGATATCGATACAAGTCTGGATCCTTCACCGGTAAATGTACAAGGCGTTTTAGCAATCAATGATCAAATGGATCAAAATATGGGAGGCTTTCAATGCGTTCCTGAATTATTTCGAAACTTTAAAGAGTGGGCGAAAAATCAGCCTGCAGACCGAGATCCTTTTAAGCCAGATACTACTGGGCTTGCTATTGAAAAAATTGGTTTGGAAGCAGGAGATTTATTAATTTGGAATAGTATGTTGGCCCATGGAATTCGACCGAATCGATCAGAAAATGTTCGACTTGCTCAATATATCAGTATGGTGCCAGCTAATGAGGAAAATCAATCCTTAGTTGATTGGCGCGTTAAATCCTGGCAAGATCGAATTGCTCCGCAGGGCTATGCTTTCCCGGGTGACCCAAGGAATTGGGAGCAAACCAAATATGAGCAAGCGACTTTGACGGATTTAGGTGAAAAAATATTAGGACTACAGAAATGGTAGATGGGGTAATGAAAGTATGAGTGGGATCAGGTTTTAATAGCCTTCTATTTGTAGTGTATTAAAAATTCGTTAAAGCTTCCAATACTATTTTTTCTTTCCTTAATTTTATAGCTTTCAAAAATCTAATAAAGAAAGATGAAAGCTATTAAATACATTCTTGGTTTGGTTCTTTTAGTAGGCGGTTTTTTCCTTGGAACAGCCTGGAAGACTATGGATGCCGATCAATCCCAAAATTCTGCAACAGCAATTGAAGAAAACACCCAGCCTACCGAAGAAGGAAATGATCCACAAGCATTGAACAGTTTTGGAGAAGCTCCTGCTGAATTTTCCTTA
>CAYXQH010000430.1:0-5710 GCA_964467425.1 uncultured Saprospiraceae bacterium | reverse complement strand
CAGTATCTCTGATTTTACGACCGATTTTTTCAGATCGATCATCAATGATTCCTCGAATATCATGCGACGCTAATTGTTGCTGAATACTTTTTGCATTATCATTATAACGATCACTAATTGGTAGAATAGCAAACTGCTCAGGAGCAAGCCATAGCGGAAACTTTCCACCACAATGCTCAATCATGACACCTATGAATCGTTCCATCGAACCAAACGGTGCTCTGTGAATCATAACCGGACGATGGGTTTGATTATCTGCGCCAACATATTCTAATTCAAAACGTTCTGGTAAATTATAATCTACCTGAATTGTTCCTAATTGCCAGGATCTATTCAAGGCGTCTTTGACCATGAAATCTAATTTAGGACCATAGAATGCAGCCTCACCAAGTTCAGTAACCGTTTCTAAACCAACTTCTTTAGTGGCTTCTATAATAGCATTTTCTGCCTTATCCCAATTTTCATCAGAACCGAGATACTTTGCTTTATTTTCTGGATCACGCAAAGATATCTGAGCTGTTACATTTTCAAAACCAAATTTATTAAGCACGTGCAAGGTTAAATCCAATACATCTAAAAACTCTCCTTTTACCTGATCTGGCGTACAAAAAATATGCGCATCATCTTGTGTAAAACCACGAACTCTTGTTAGTCCATGTAATTCTCCAGTTTGTTCATAACGATAGACTGTTCCAAACTCTGCAATCCGAATCGGTAGCTCGCGGTAGGAGTGTGGTCGATGTCCATAGATTTCACAATGGTGCGGACAGTTCATTGGTTTTAATAAAAACTCTTCGCCTTCTCTTGGTGTCTGAATGGGTTGGAAACTATCTTCCCCATATTTTTCATAATGCCCGGACGTGACGTACAAATCCTTTTTTCCAATATGTGGAGTAATCACAGGTTGATAACCTCGTTTGATTTGTTCCTGTTTTAAAAAATTCTCCAATCGTGTTCTTAAGGCAGTACCTTTTGGTAGCCAGATTGGTAAACCGGAGCCCACTTTTTCAGAAAACATAAAAAGCTCTAGTTCTGCGCCTAGCTTTCGATGATCACGCTTCTTGGCTTCTTCCAATAATTCCAGATACTGATTAAGTTCTTTTTGTTTTGGAAAAGATACGCCATAGATTCTAGTCATCTGCTGCCGATTCTCATCGCCCTGCCAGTACGCTCCTGCGATATTCATCAATTTGACCGCTTTGATTTTTCCAGTGTCTGGTAAATGCGGTCCTCGACAGAGATCAACAAAGTTTCCTTGCTCGTATAAAGTCAGGGCTTCATCGGCACCTCTTTTTTCAATCAATTCAATTTTATATTCATCGCCTTTTTCTTTAAAGTAAGCCAATGCGTCCTCTTTAGAAATTGGTTTTCGAACATAGGCACTTTTCTCCCGCGCCAGTTCCAGCATTTTCTTTTCAATCTTCGGGAAATCATCTGAAGAAATTTGATGCTCTCCCGGATCAACATCATAATAAAAGCCATTATCCGTTGCTGGTCCTGTACCAAATTTGATTCCCGGATAAACAGCCTCTAATGCTTCAGCCATCAGGTGTGCAGAAGAATGCTTAAAGGTGAATTTTCCATCTTCGTCATTCCAGGTATTTAATTTCAAGCTTGCATCCTTTTCAATAGGACGAGTCGCGTCCCATATCTCACCATCAATAGTTGCTGAAAGAACGTTACGGGCTAAGCCCTCACTAATCGATTGGGCGATTTCTAGCGCAGTCGCGCCTTTTTCGTATTGCCGTACATTACCATCTGGAAAAGTAATATTTATCATCGGTTGTTTCTATTTGTCAGTTTTTATAAAAAGCATTTTATACACTACGCCCTTTTTGAGTCAAAAGTTCACGAGGTCGGCAAATTTATTAATTTTTGGATAGAATTGTAAGGAGCAGCGTAAGTTTACACTAGTTTTATTCACAAAAAATAAACTAGTCTTGTTTTCTTGTGTTGTAAATTGAAATAACGTTTAAAATTCAAATACTATGTCAGTAACTGTAATTCCAAAAGACAAGCAAGGCTATGGTGCTTTTAATGGAGGAGAGATTATAGAAAATAAACCAATTGGATTTCCACAGGATGGAGGAGAAGGGAAGCCTTTTTCCAGTTTATTTTATTGGGCTTATGCTGAAGCAAAAACGGATAGTACTATTGGTTTGCACCCGCATCAAGGCTTTGAAATTATGTCTTTTGTATTGAATGGCTCTATTCGACATTATGATACAAAGCTAAAAGAATGGCGTTCTTTGAGTGCTGGAGATGCGCAGATTATTCGAGCTGGAAATGGCATTAGTCATGCGGAACATATGGAAAAGGATGCGGTGATGTTTCAGATTTGGGTAGATCCAAACCTGGATAAAACCCTTCAGCAACCAGCGAGCTATGATGATTATAAATCAGAAAAATTTCCAGTGCAAGATTTTCAAAATTACAAAGTAAAAACCTATTCCGGAGATGGTGCTCCATTGACGATGGATACTCCAGGAATGAACATTAGCGAAATACTGTTTGATGGAAACTTTGAAAAAGAATTACAATCGGATAAAGTGTATGCAGTTTATGTAAGATCCGGTGCGGTTTCTATTAACGGAGCTGCTGCTGATCAGGATGCTTTTGTGATCATTCGGGATAGTGAAAAATTAGAAGTAGAAAGTGAAGCGTCAGGAATATTTTTCGTTATAGAATCTAATGTAGAAACGGGCTATAAAACTTATGCTGAAATTATGAAAGAGCGAATGGCGAGAAAATAAAATGCTATTGCGCGTTTCTAAAAATACGTACTGCTGCAAGTTTGAAACTTGCAGCAGTATATCATTTCAATTTCAAATTTGAAATAGTGGAGTCCATTTAAGCTACCTCAAACGTGATTTTCACATTTACGCGGTATTCTGAAACGCTGTCCCCATCAACCGTTACGCTCTGACTTTGAACGAATGCTGATTTAATGTTTTTTACAGACTTTGAAGCTTTTTTGACAGCTTTACGTGTTGCGTCTTCCCAGCTTTTGTCTGAACTCGCTAAAATTTCGATGACTTTTAAAATGGCCATGTTTTTTATTTTTAAAAATTAGAAATAGGGTTTGATCGATTGTTTTAATTGATTTATTTGGCGGCTAATTCTTTTACCTTCGCATATAATTTATGCTCATCTCCTGTGGAGTATTTTCTTTTGTGATAAGCAATGTTTCCGTCTTTGTCAAAAATAAAGGATTGCGGTAAACCATTTAACTGGCCTGGCATTACTTTTCTAAATTCTCTGTTTTGATCCCAATAAGCATCAAAAGACCAGTTGCTATCATCTACCATTTTGACAAAGTTGTCAAAGTTTTTCTCAAAATCTGTAGATATAGCTACAATGTTGAAATCTGTTTCTTTTTTCCACTGATCAATGTTCTTTTGAATAGCCTTCATTTCAATTCGGCAAGGATAGCAGGTCGTTAACCAAAATAGAACAACGGTTGGCTTTCCGTTTGCTTTCAAAATATCTGAAGATACATGCGGTTTTCCATCCGGACTTTTCAACGCAATATCAAAAGGAAAGGCTGTATTTATCGATGACTTTGGCCGTGCTGGGTCTGTCATTACATATGGATTCTTTTTAGCTTTTGGCTTTACAGTATCTTTTTGAAATTTTACAATGGGCTTTTCAGTCTGCGTAGAAACAGCAGCCTGTACAACAGATGCTTGTTCTTGTTCAGGACTTCCACATGCGAGGAGCATGATAAGCGGAAATAAATAGAATAATTTTCTCATAATTACAATATGTTCTTTTCTAATAATTTACTTTTATGGGAGTTTAAATATAACAATAAATTTGGGAGATTTAATATCCATTTGACCTTTATTTCCCCCCCAAACGATTTAGTGCATCTTTTGCCTTTTGATAATTTGGCGCAAAGGTTAAGGATTGAGTATAGTCATTTTTGGCATTAGTTCGATCTCCTTTCATTTCAGAAATAAAACCTCTATAATAAAATCCTTTTGCAGAAGCCGGATCGTTTTGTACGACCAGATTAAACTGATCATAAGCTTTATCTAAAGAATCTTTTTCTAAATAAATAACACCTGTTCTAAAGTAAGCATCTACAAATTGGTGATCCAAAATAATTACCTCTTTTAAGGCTTCCAAAGCTTCATCCAAACGATTTTTATTATGTAAATACTCAGCTTTTGCATAATGCGTGATCAGGTTTTTCGGTGAAGCAGCAACAGCATTATCAAAATAACGTAAGGCAATATCATTGTCAGCTTTAGCATATAGTTGCCCTAGTTTCATATGCACTTCAGCTAGTTTAGGGTCATTTTCTATTGCGGTCTGATAGCTTTTGATTGCATTGGGCTCATTACCTAATTGTTCAAAATTCATACCCATTAGCAAATAAGCGTCGGCATTATTTTTATTAATTTCTAATGCCTGACCAATGGACTTCAGTGAGGGCTCATGTTGGGTGAGTATCATTTGAAATTCCGCTAACTTTAATAAGGAGCTTACATTTTTAGGGTCAATAGACACTGCTCGTTCTAAAGTGTTCAGCGCTTGTTGCGATTTTAAATAATCCAAATAGATATCCGCCAATAAATAATGGTACTCTATATTTGTAGAGTCTAATTTTAAAGCATTAGCCATATCTGCGATCGCTTCGTCGTAGCCTTCCATTTCGTGATAAGCAATTGCACGTTGTGCATATAGTTTATGATCATTCGGATGCGCCATGATTTTTGGCGTCAAACCATCAATAGCAGGATTACCGGTAGAGATGATTTTTGGCAACTGATCTGTCGGCTGGTCATCATTACAAGCAAAAGTGAAAACAAGCGAAACAATAGTAAGTATCTTTAAGAAGTTTGTCATTTGTAGTATTTTCAAAAAAAATTAAAGAAGTTCTTGAGCAACTTCTATATCAAAACTCAAATTTACTTAGTTTTCGTTTTATTCCAGAGTTTAAATGTATCAATGCGTAGTCTGATTTACTAAAAACGTGTAATTCTTTGTTTTATGCGAAAAATAACCATCCTTTTCTTCCTGTTTTTGCTTGTTTTGCCATTGTTTTCACAAGAGTGGAGCTGGGCACGAGGCTTTGGCAGTGAGATGACAGAATCTATTTCGGCTATGGAAGTCCTGAACGATGGTGCTGTTTTGTTGGCAGGAAGCTATGGGGGTGAAATCGTATTTGATGGTCAAAACTTAGAAGCGATTTCCGGAAGTGATGCTTTTTTAGTCAAATTAGATGCTCTGGGAAATACCCTTTGGGCAAAGAGTGGGGGAAGCCTAAGCAATGACCAGTCTGTAGCGGTTGATGTTGATGCGACCGGGAATATTTATTGGTTGGGTCAGTATTGGATCGAAGGCTTTTTTGAAAATGATACGATCTCTTCTGGTTCTAATTCGAAAGCTTATTTTATAGCCAAGTATGATTCTGATGGAACCTATCAATGGGTGAAAACGATCAATGGTACGTTTACAAAAGTGTTTACAGATCTTGTTGTAGACGACCAGGGGACTATTTATTTGAGTGGCTACTTTAGCGATACCTTGAAGGTAGGTGGAACTGATTTTATAGCACAGGCAAATGAGGATGCAGTTATTTTAAAAATGACTAATAATGGGGCGTTAGAATGGGGGAAGCAATATGGAATTGAAGGAGATATTCGGCCTCAAAAAATTGAACAGACGTCGGATGGGAAATTAATACTTGGAGGAGACTTTA
>CAYXQH010000429.1:0-5712 GCA_964467425.1 uncultured Saprospiraceae bacterium | reverse complement strand
TTGATTGATTGATTGATTGATTGATTGATTGATTGATTGATTGATTGATTGATTATATTTAAAATTCAACTTCTAATTTAAATTTAAGATTTCTATTTAGTTCAAAGAATTATTTTTTGACACAGAGTCTCGCAGAGTATTCATCAACAAAGTAATATTAAACAAATTGGCTTAATATTAAAACGCCAATCAAGCCAGCCACAGAAACAATCATTTCCATAACACTCCAGGTTTTCAAGGTATCTTTTACAGACATATTAAAATACTCTTTAAATAACCAAAAACCTGCATCATTGATATGTGAAAACATTAAACTACCAGCACCTGTCGCCAGAACCATTAAATTAGGATTAGCTCCAGTTAAAGGGATAAGCGGCGCAACAATTCCAGCAGCTGTCAAGCCTGCTACAGTAGCAGAACCCACACAAAACCGAATAGCAGAAGCAATTATCCATGCTAATATTAAAGGAGAAACATGGAGGTTTTCTAAAAGCCCTCCTATGTACAGACTTACCTGACTCACGTCGAGTACTTCTTTTAAAGCTCCAGCTCCTGCGATGATCAAGAGGATCATTGCAATATCCTTCACAGCCTCCAATAATGATTTGGAAATGGTTACCATTTTAGTTCCTCGTCCAATTCCTAGTGTAAAAATTGCTATTAGTATCGTGATGATCATAGCAATAATCGGGTCTCCAATAAATTCAATTGCAGGCATCAGTGCATGTTCTTTCGGAACTGATATCTTTAAAATTGCTGAACCTGCAAGCAATAAGACAGGAAGTAAAGCAGTAAAAATACTAATCCCCAAGCCAGGCATTTCTTCATCTGTGAACCGCTTGTCATTGAATAAGGATTTTAATGGTTTGGGATTGTATTTTTTAAGTGTGCTGGCAAAAACAGGTCCACCCAGGATAATAGCAGGGATAGCGACGATCAAGCCATAGACTAAGGTTAGTCCTAAATCCGCACCGTAATCAACGACGAGTTTTGAAGGAGCCGGATGGGGCGGGAGATATCCATGTGTTACACTTAATGCGGCTAACATCGGTAATCCAATATAGACCAGAGGAAGTCTGGTCGTAGCAGCTACCGTAAAAACAAGTGGTAATAAAATAACAAAACCCACCGAATAGAACATAGGAATCCCAACGATAAACCCTGTCAGAACGACCGCCCACTGAACATATCTATTAGGGAATACTTGTATGAGAGAATCCGAAATTCGTTGTGCGGCGCCACTATCTGCAACTAGTTTTCCAAGCATTGCACCAAAACCAAGAATAATAACTAAGAATCCTAAGGTCTTACCAATTCCATTTTTAATTACGCTACTTAGGTCTTCAAGCGGGATACCCAGAGCGATCCCCATTCCAAGCGCAACAATAATAAACGACAAAAAGGTATTCAGTTTGAAATAGGCAATCAAAAGGATAAGAACGAGTATGCCTGATAGAACTATAAATATTTGCATCTTGGTTTTTATTTCAAAAACAAAGTACAATTATTCAATGAGAGTAAAAAAGATGTTTAGATTTTTTCTGTTCAAGTTAATTCTGATTCATAAAATTCGCTGTAGAAAAAAGGCAAGGACATATAATTAAAAAACAAAAAAGAAGACTTAAGTAAGATGCAATGATTATCTTTATAGACAAGTTAAGCTTTAGCACTTCAGATCTCGGCTTTCTGAATGATGTTGTGGTTTATGATTAATAAAGCATGAAAACATTAATTTATATACTTCCATTTCTACTTTGCAATGTCTTGCATAGTCAACCTTTCATATGTAACGGTGATCTCTTTTTAGCTTTATCAAATGGAGGGGCAAGCGAACTTTATAGCATCAACGTTGAATCAGATAATCAGGTCATATTTAATCCATTATTTACAGATGACGTTGGAGCACATATTAATGCAATTGGTTTTCGAAAAACGGATAATTTTATTTACGGAATTTCAGATGATCAATTAATTCGACTTAGTGCAGGTGGAACAGTAAGTACTCTTAGTTTTCTGCCTGGCATCAATGAGGATTTAGGTCATTGGGCAGGAGATATATCCTTTGATGGTACATTCTTATATGTTTTGAGTACGGGAGGAGGCATTACCAGAGAGTTTACCCGAATTAATTTGATAGACTATTCTGTTGATATATTTGAAATCCCTGAAGCAGAAACTGCGAATATCTTTTGTGCAGATTTTAGCATTGATCCGACTGACGGAAGCCTTTATGGTTTTGATTGGAATGATCAACGCATAGTGAAATTTGATCCTGCAAGTACCACCTTTGATGAAAATTTATTCCCGCCAAACCAAAATGCCGTTTCGATGGGTGCTATGTTTTTCGATGCGTTCGGCAATTTATATGGGTATGGTGAATATGAATCACCAGACCTTAAAAATACGCTTTTTAAAATTGATAAAACAACAGGCATAGTTACACCTATTGCTACTGGCCCTAATGCAAGCAGTACCGATGGTTGTGGCTGTCCTTATACTATAAAAATTCAAAAGACTGTTTCACCAGCTATTACAGTCCCTTGTGAAGAAGTTACTTACACCTTCCGAATTGTTAATGCTTCAGAAGATGCTCAAACGGGTATAAGTTTTTTGGATGTCATGCCTGACGATCTTACTATTTCTGAAATTATTTCTAATCCATTTGGAGGAACAATAAACAGTGGTGTTGGAACATCGGTTTTATCTATTGAGAATCTAACTATTCCAAAAGGTTTGGATAGTATTGTTGTTCGAGCCATAGTTGCTGCAGATGCTAATGGTGAATATAAAAACCAAGCAAGTTTAAATGATTTACCATCAGGGTTAGGTTCAGCTACTTTTAGTGATGATCCTTCAACAAATTCTATCGAAGATTCGACGGTATTGAATGTTATACCTCTAGCAATGATAATAGAAACCGAATCAACCACTCTATGCGAAGGAGACACTTTACTATTAAATGTGCAGGACATTGAGGGAGTAGAATATTTATGGGACGATGGTTCGACTTCTACCGAAAGAATTATTACAGAGGAAGGATGGTACTACCTACAACTTTCCAATAGTTGCACTACTATCACTGACTCTATTTATATCAGTCTCTATATACTTGATCTGGAATTAGGCCCAGATGTGGAAATCCAACTAGGTGATAGTATTACCATTAATAATTTTTATAGTGGTAACCCTATATTTGAGTGGACCGACCCTTTTGATAATTCGCTAAGTTGTTTGAATTGTGCAGAACCTGTGGCGAGGCCTTTTTCTGATGTAACGTATGATTTACTAGCCTCCGAAAATGGTTGCGAAACTAGTGCAAGTATTTCGATACGCGTATTGAGAGATCAACTCTTTTACATTCCCAATGTTTTTTCTCCTAATGGTGACGGTTTCAATGATATTTTTTATATCCATGGAAAAGGCTATCACGAGATCGTCTCCTTAAAGGTATTCAACCGCTGGGGCGCTTTAGTCTTTGAATCCCAAAGTGGTCTCATTAATGATCAAACCTTAGGCTGGCATGGAACATTCAAAGGTAAGCCAGTAAATGAAGGCGTTTATGTATATAGAGCCGAAATTATTTTACTAAATGGTGAAACGATTCAGCTTTCAGGTGATGTTTCAGTACTGAGGTAATTATATAATTTCAGAGAAAGAATCATTTTTACAGAACACTATAACAAAAAACAAAAAATCGCTCAGTGCAATGCATGAGCGACCCAAATGAGAAATTCCAAAAAACTAAACAGAGCTATTCTATAAATATCTTGTTGTAAATTTTAACCCCCTGAAGAGTTACTAGTTCAATAGTGTAGTTTCCTGATCTAAATAAATCAGTATTTAACTCATAGATAGCATTGCCTGGTAAATCACTCACATTATCCATCATCATAATCTCACCGTCACGAAATAGGTTTATAGAAACTAAATCGTCGGTAATAGTCTCAAAATCCACAAATAGATAGTGGTTTTCAAAGTCATTATAAAAAATTCTGTCTAATGAATATGAAGTGCTTTCTGTCGCAGAAACTTTAGCGTTATCTGGATTGCCATTGTTGGCTTGAATAGTTAAAGAAAGACAAAGAAATACGAATAAGAATGGAATTCTCGATTTCATGGTTATGTTATGTTAGTATTAAAGTTGGTTTCTAATTATCCTGGAGGGATGTGGAGGGATGTCTTAAAGACATTACCAATAAGACCAACTTTCATGCCAATTATATTAGATTGTCACCCATTCATCGAAAAACTTAAACGGCCTTTTTTTAAGAAAAAAATTAAGATTTGGACTCCTTTTGACAGCTATATCAATTAGATAAGAGCAAATCAATATATCTTTTTCTCTCTTTATCAGTATACTATAAAATGAGTATCGGCAAAACATATTGTTATCTTTACAATTAATTTAAATATTCGAACAACAACCCTTTTTTTAAACTGACAAATTTATTTTGATGAAGATTGGAATTATACGTGAAGGAAAGAATCCTCCAGACTCTAGAGTTCCATTGACTCCTGCTCAATGTGCTCATCTTATTAAAGAAAAAAATTTGGATATCGTTGTACAGCCCTCTCCAAATCGATGCTTTCCAGATGCTGATTATTTAGCTTTAAATATTCCAATGAGCGAAGATTTATCAGATCGGGATACCTTGATGGGTGTAAAAGAAGTGCCGATTGATTTATTAGTTTCAGATAAAACATACTTTTTCTTTTCTCATACTATAAAAAAGCAGTCTTATAATAGAAAGCTATTGCAAGCCATTGTAGAAAAGAACATTCGTCTGATTGATTACGAAGTTTTAACCAATGAGAAAGGCCAGCGATTAATTGCTTTTGGAAAATTTGCAGGAATGGTTGGAGCGCATAATGGAATTATGACCTATGGTAGTCGGACCGGTTTATATAATTTAAAAAGGATGAAAGACTGCCTTGATTATGCTGAAGCCAAATCTATTTATAAAGACCTTTCTTTTCCAAAAATGAAAATTGTACTGACTGGAGGAGGTCGTGTTGCAGCAGGTGCTGCTCAGGTCTTAGATGATATGGGTATTAAAAAAGTGAAGCCTGAAGCTTATTTAAATACTAGTTTCGATGAGGCGGTTTATACGCAACTAGATTGTATTGATTATGTGAAACGAAAGGATGATAGCTCCTTTGAACTGAATATCTTTTTCGAACAGCCCGATCTATTTGAAAGCATTTTTGCTCCTTATTACCAATCTAGTGATATTATGATTAATGGCATTTATTGGGATAATCTTGCGCCAGCGTTTTTTAGTGTAGAAGAGATGCAATCTTCTGACTTTAACATTAAAGTCATTGCAGATGTAACCTGTGATATTGCACCTATCGCTTCTATTCCTTCTACGATCAAAGCATCCACTATAGCAGATCCAATTTTTGGATTTAATCCAAGCACCGGCCAGGAAGACGCTCCATTTCAGGATCATGTAATTGATATGATGACTATTGATAATCTTCCTAATGAATTACCAAGAGATGCTTCCAGAGCTTTTGGAGAACAATTTATCAACGAAATTTTAGATGAACTGATTAAAGCAGAAAGTCCAGTGATCATAAGAGCAAGTGTCGCGCTGAATTCCAAGCTTGGACCGCACTTTGATTATTTGAGTGATTATCTCAGAGGTGAGGAATGATTGAGTGATTGAGTGATTGAGTGATTGAGTGATTGAGTGATTGAGTGATTGA
>CAYXQH010000428.1:0-5712 GCA_964467425.1 uncultured Saprospiraceae bacterium | reverse complement strand
GTGTCGACTTTGAAGATCATTGTGCTTATCCTACTCAGCATACCGGACAAGGAGGATTTGATCCTTCATTGCCTACTTTCGAATCCTGTGAGTAACCTCGAGTAGCACTTATTTTTTTAAAAGGATATAATTTTTAAAACCACCGATTACTTTTCCACCGAGTAAATTATTTTCGAGGAAGGTGAGGATACGATATTTGAGTTTTTCGTGTTTTTGCTTTTTTCGATTCGGATGAATATCTTTTTTGGAATAGTTTAATTGATCTTGCCAATCAAATTTTGAGATAAATTCTTTCATGACTTCAGGATGTGTTTCTGTAAAAGGGGCACACATGCCCAAAGGACCATAATCAAAATAGTCTTTTTGATTTTTATATAAATCATCCACTTTTTCTTTTCCTTTATGAATGGTATCCAAAGCCTTCTTTTTATTCTGCATAAAATGCGGTGGACGAACCCAGCCATAGTGATAAACAAAAGCCGGAATTTTTACGACGTTTAATTTAAAGGTTCCTTCTTGTTGCCGATAATTTTTACCATCGAAGTTTGGAATTCGCCTAAAAGACTGAGCCGATTCCCAGGAGTGAATATCCGGAAGGTTTCTGACAATACGAATTTCATTTTTATACCAACAATGGCCGTTTTGATAGTGGTCATAGTCTCCCCAAAAATGAACATAGCTAAAAAGAAAGCCTTCGACTTCTAAATCTGCTTTGTACTTTTCACAGTTTTGCTGAATGACTGGGAGGTACTTTTCATGGATCACTTCATCCGCTTGTAAATAGAATACCCAATCTCCTTTGCAATGATTTTTAGCGAGGTCTGTTTGGTGTGCATTTTCTGTTCCGTTCGGATATTTTTTTAAATCCCAGACGGTATCAATGATTTTTATCTTATCGGATGGAATACGTTCAATTTCTTTTCTTGTATGATCATCAGCATCACAATCTCCAAGAGCTATAATAAATTCATCTACGATAGGCAAAATAGAAAGTATAGCTTCCCGAATCGGGTAGTATAACTTCGTTGCATTTTTAACCATAGTAAATCCTGAAATAGACATGTTATGCTCCATTGTTTGTTCTTCTCTTTGTTCCTCCTTTCAGTCGGAAAATGATAGTTCATTTGCCTGCGGCAAAATGAAAATGATGGTCACCTACGGTGAAATGATGGTTCCGTATTGCTGCGCAATCGGAAAATGATGGTTTCAGCTTCGCTGAAAAATAGGAATATGGCCCAAGCTATTTTCTTGCGAAGCAAGAACGCTTATTTTTGCCGAAGGCAAACTATCATTTTCGAGCATAGCGAGAACCATCATTTTCGCTGAAGGCGAACTATCTTTTTCGAGCGTAGCGAGAACTATCATTTCCCGATTTTCAATCGGGACAATCACTTTCGAGCGTAGCGAGAACCTAAAACCGATACCCTAAAACTGCTCCTAGAAACCAGCCCCGCCTATTGGCATCATATCTGTACAAATTTGTTCGTACTCCAAAAAGCCACTGGCTTGGTAAAATAAAATTGTACTCCGCTACTACAGAAAAACCAGGGAGAAATTCAATACGTGTTTCGTCTTCCTGTGTGAGCATAATATCTTCAATGTCGTATAGACCGGCAGAGAAACCAATACCTGTTTTGAATGTTTGTTTTCTTTCGTCTAAAACTTTAAACAAAAAATTCATATCGAAATGAAAACTCTGAAAATAGGTCATTTCCTCTTCTACACTCAGGTCTACTGGAGCAGCATAGGCTGCCCGGATTTCAATTAATGATTTTGGAATAAAATCTTTTTGGAAGGCAAAGTATACCGACGTGGTATTTGTATTTTCTATTCCGTGGTGGAAAATTCCTACACCTGCGTGTAAAGCATTTCGTTCATCCACCTGACTCAAAAGTGAGGTGCTTATAAAAAATAAGAAAAGAAAAAATTGTAGCTTCATCAAAAAGAAAATTTAAATTACCTGTCTACCTGTCTACCTGTCTACCTGTCTACCTGTCTACCTGTCTACCTGTCCTAGTTCACTTTATATCTGACGCCGATCCGCTCCAACTCCCCGATAAAATCGCTATCAGCTTCTACACCAGTATCCGGAGCAAGAAGGTCTAATGAAACCTGATTGGCTTTATCTATAAAAACCATTTTTAGTTTATGCTTGCCTTTATGTGTATTGCAAAGATTGTCAATGTCTGTGATCAGTTCAGAGGTAATTTGTTCTAAAGGAAGTCGAAGCGTAATGGATTCGGTCATTTCAGTACCGATGCTATCCAGTTGTCTGACTTCTTTTAGTTTTAATTGGAATTCTTCGCTGTTCCATCTCTTTTGCATGTGCCCTTTTATATAAAGAACAGCTCCAGGTTCTAATAAATGCTTGAATTTTTGATAATCTTCCGTGAATAATGGAAATTCAATCGAAGCATTATAGTCTTGGAAAGTAAACAGCCCCCAGCCATTTCCTTTCTTATTGACACGATGCTGAGCAGATGTGATGATACCTGCAACGTTTACATTCTGTCCTTTGAAATTATTAACACGATCCAGTGAGCAGGTTACAAAATTTTGAACCTCGATTCTATAATCATCTAGCGGATGCCCACTAATGTATATCCCTGTTACTTCTTTTTCTCTGGTTAATTTTTCAATTAAACTCCAATGCGGTGCTTCAGGTAGTTTGGGCTCTGGAATCATGACGTCTTCAGAATCTCCAAACAAAGAATTCGAACTTTGTGCTTTTTGATTTTGATAAGCATTTCCATATTTTAAAAGATGCTCCATGAATGTAGTATACTTTTCAGAAGGCGCATAGAAAATGGATCGAGGTGTTTCTTCAAATAAATCTAAACCACCACCTAGTACCAGACTTTCCATACATCGTTTATTGACGGATCTCAAATCCAATCGACGCATCATATCAAACACCGTTTTGAAAGGCCCTCCTTCTTCCCGAGCAGCTATAATTGCTTCCACGGGTCCTTCTCCAACACCTTTTAGGGCAGACATTCCAAACCTGATTTGTCCTTTTGGATTTACCGCAAAATCTGAAAAACTTTCATTGACGTCGGGGCCGAGTACATCGAGTTTCATACGTTTACACTCCCGAAGAAAGAATGTCAGTTTTCCAATATCACTTTTATTATGGGTCAATACCGAAGCCATGAATTCTGCCGGATGATGTGCTTTTAAATATGCCGTTTGAAATGCAACAAAAGCATAGCAAGTAGAATGTGATTTGTTGAAAGCATAAGAAGCGAAAGCTTCCCAGTCTTTCCATATTTTATCAACAATTTCTTTAGGGTGGCCATTCTTTTCACAGCCCTCGATAAATTTAGGATAAAGCGCATCAATAATTGCTTTTTTCTTTTTCCCCATCCCTTTACGAAGGGCATCTGCCTGACCTTTTGAGAAGCCACCTAGTTTTTGAGAGAGCAACATTACCTGCTCTTGATAAACTGTAATACCGTAAGTCTCAGCCAGGTATTCCTCCATCGCCGGCAAATCATAAGAGATTTGTTCACGGCCGTTTTTACGAGCAACAAAGTTAGGAATATAGGCTAATGGTCCTGGGCGATACAATGCATTCATGGCAATGAGATCCTCAAATTTATTGGGAATCAATTCGCGCATATATTTTTGCATTCCACTGGACTCATATTGGAAAATACCAATCGTTTCTCCTTTTTGGAATAGCTTATACGTTTCTGGATCATCCAACGGGATTTCATCAGGATCGATTTCAATTCCTTTAGTTTTCTTGACAAGTTTACAAGCATCTTTGATAATGGTCAAGGTTTTTAAACCCAGGAAATCCATTTTTAAAAGGCCTGCATCTTCGGCAACACTATTGTCAAATTGAGTAACTAGTAAATCAGAATCTTTAGCTACGGTTACCGGAACATAATTGGTAATATCACCTGGTGTGATGACTACACCACATGCGTGGATACCTGTATTACGAATAGACCCTTCCAGTTTTTTAGCCGTATTTATAGTTTTAGCAATGATATCATTTCCTTCGGCCAGCTTTCTGAAATTATAAGCCATCTCGATATCATCGGAATTCATTTTTCCTTTTAGCTTCGGATCAATATCCTTATCTGCTAATACCTTTTTCAAACTTGCAGATAAATTTAATGGGAATGTTTTCGCAACTCGATCAACATCCGAAAGCGGAACATTTAAAACCCGACCAACATCTCTAAGGGAAGACTTAGCAGCCATCGAACCGTAAGTAATAATCTGTGCTACTTGATTTCGACCATATTTTTTAATTACATAATCAATCACTTTCGCTCGTCCAACATCATCAAAATCAATATCAATATCGGGCATTGATATCCGTTCCGGATTTAGGAAACGCTCAAATAGTAAATCATACTTGATGGGATCAACGTTGGTAATACCAATACAATAAGCCACGGCTGATCCTGCAGCAGAACCTCGACCTGGTCCAACCGAAACACCCATCTCCCGAGCTGTTGTAGTGAAATCCTGTACGATAAGAAAATAGCCAGGATAACCGGATTGTTTGATAACGTCTAATTCAAAATCTAATCGTTCTTTAATTGCCGGAGTGATCGTACCATATCTTTTTTTAGCCCCTTCATAGGTTAGTCCGCGTAAAAACTCATCCTGGGTTTTGTATTTGGGTGGCAATGGAAAAGCAGGAAGTAAAACATCACGAGCTAATTGAAGATTCTCGATTTTGCTATAAATTTCCATCGTAGTATCAATCGCCTCTGGGACATCTTTGAAGAGTTGATTCATTTGGTTCTGCGTCTTAAAATAAAAATCAGAACTTGGGAATTTAAAACGTTTCTCTTCTTCTAATAAGCTAGCGGTATTGATACACAGTAAAATATCATGCGGTGCCCAATCATCTTCTTCTACATAATGCGAATCATTGGTCGCAATCATTTTGACATTATGCTTACGTGCTAGTTTGATTAATTCCTGATTAATATCTTCTTGACTTACACCAGTTTGATCTATGTTCTCCAAGCCTTTGTGTCGCTGCAACTCGATATAATAATCTTCGCCAAATATATTGAGCCACCATTTTAGCAATTCTTCAGCTTTTTCAAGATCACCTTTCAAAATTGCTTGAGGAACTTCAGCACCAAGACAACAACTGGTTGCGATTAGACCTTCATGATATTGCTCAATGAGTTCTTTATCGATTCTTGGAAATTTCGAATATTTACCTTCTATAAAACCAAGGGAACAAAGCTTTGATAAGTTTTGATAGCCTATCTGATTTTTGGCTAACATGAGTTGATGATATCGTCGGTCTGACTCTCCGGCAGCTCTGGAGAAAGACTTTTTATGTCGATCTTCAACCAAGTAAAATTCACAACCTACGATAGGTTTGATATTTCGCTTGTTGGCTTCTGCTACAAATTTGAAAGCACCAAACATGTTTCCATGGTCGGTTAGTGCGACGCCTTTTTGACCGTCAGCGACTGCTTTATCCATCATGGTTCCGATCTCGGAAGCTCCATCAAGCAACGAATACTGCGTATGGCAGTGCAAGTGTACGAATTCTGGCATTTACTCGTTTATTATAATGTTGTAAATAGGGGAGATTGTCTTTTTAAGTTTAGACTATTATCAATCTCATTTATCTGTGATAGTTCTCTCTGTTTAAAACACTAAGTTAATGAAATTTAATAACCTAATTATTAGATTTATATCTTAAATTAGGGAATATTTTAAAAG
>CAYXQH010000427.1:0-5737 GCA_964467425.1 uncultured Saprospiraceae bacterium | reverse complement strand
TATGCGACGGTGACCTTGCAAAATTATTTTAGAATGTATCATAAGCTTGCCGGAATGACTGGTACAGCAGAAACAGAGGCAGGAGAGTTTTGGGAGATTTATAAACTGGACGTTGTTGTTATTCCTACCAACAGACCGATTGTTCGGGATGATCGGGATGACATGGTGTACAAAACAGAGAAAGAAAAATTCAATGCTGTAATCGGGGATATTGTTGATTTAAGTAATGCTGATCGCCCTGTATTGGTCGGTACTACTTCCGTTGATATCTCTGAGAAATTGAGTAGAATGCTCAAGCTCCGTGGAATTGATCATAATGTTTTGAATGCAAAACAACATGCCAGAGAAGCGGATATTGTAACAGAAGCGGGACGACCAGGGAAGGTGACTATTGCAACCAATATGGCTGGTCGGGGTACAGATATTAAATTGTCTGACGAAGTGAAAGCTTCAGGAGGTTTGGCAATTATTGGTACGGAGCGTCATGATTCTCGTCGTGTAGATCGTCAGCTTAGAGGTCGTTCTGGACGACAGGGAGACCCGGGGTCTTCTCAGTTTTATGTTTCCTTAGAAGATAATTTAATGCGTTTGTTCCAATCCGAACGAATTGCAAAGTTGATGGATAAGATGGGCCACCAGGAAGGAGAAGTTATTCAACATTCTATGGTTTCAAAATCCATTGAAAGAGCGCAGAAAAAAGTAGAAGAAAATAACTTTGGTATTCGAAAGCGTTTGTTGGAATATGATGATGTAATGAATATTCAACGGGAAGCGATTTATAAAAAACGCTTTAACGCCTTGACAGGAGAACGACTTTCTGTAGATATCAACACGATGTTTATGGGTTTAACGGAAAGCCTTGTTGCTATCCACCGGAACGGAGGGGATTTTGATTCTTTTAGAAATGATTCATTAAGAATATTAGGCTTTGATCCAAAGATGGATGCTGGTGGATTTATTGATGGTGTAGAAGAAGATGTGATCGAACAATTCCAATCTCAGTTTTTGGAGTTTTATGAACGAAAAAGTGCTAAAATCCAGGAAGTGCTAATGCCTGTTATCAAGCAGGTTTATGAAAATGAAGGACACCGTTATAAGCGGATTGCTGTTCCTTTTAATGATGGGCGTAAAAAACCATTACCAATCTCAGCAACTTTAGAAGATGCTGTGAATTCGAAAGGAAAAACGATCATGCGTGATATTGAAAAAGCAGTCGCTTTATCTATTATTGATGATGAATGGAAAGAGCATCTTCGTTCGATGGATGAATTAAAAGAGTCTACACAGGCAGCTTCTTTTGAGCAGAAAGATCCATTGGTTGTTTATAAAATGGAAGCTTACGAACTCTTCGAACAACTCATCTACCGAATCAATGAAAGTGTAACGTCTTATCTGGCGAAAGGTACGATCGAATTTAGTGATGGTCGAACTTTAGAAGAAGCAAGAGAGCAGAAAACTGATTTGAGTAAAGTGCAAACGAATCGAAGAGAGGACGCAGCCCGAAAAGCTGCGGCTGCCGCTGCTGGAGGAAGAAGAGAAAAACCGCAAACGTTTAAAAGAACAGAAAAAAAGGTAGGTAGAAATCAAGCCTGTCCTTGTGGAAGTGGTAAGAAGTACAAACATTGCCACGGAAAATAGAACTTTAAGACTTCTTAATTCACCAAATAGGGAATATGGCTTTGTTTTTAGCACCATATTCCCTATTTTTCCTATATTGCGTTTTTAGGTTGAACTAGAATAGCTCTACTATTTAAGCAGGGCTATTATGAATGAATGATACATGAATCTTGCAAGTACGATTGATCACACCCTCTTGAAGCCAGATAGTAGACGGGAGGATATTCTAAAACTCTGTGATGAAGCTAACCAGTTTGGCTTTCATGCTGTTTGTATACCACCCTATTTTGTCAGAGAAGCTGCTCGGGCATTAGAACAATCAAAAGTTAAAACAGCAACGGTAATTGGCTTTCCATATGGTTATGCTGCAACACCGGCAAAAGTTGAAGAAATCAAGCGCGCTATTAATGATGGTGCTGATGAAGTAGATATAGTTGTAAACATTTGCGCTGTGCGGGGAAGTGATTGGGCTTATGTGAAAAACGATATTGAAAGTATGACAATGGCAGCTCACCTTAAAGGAAAGGCTGTGAAAGTAATTTTTGAAACACCATTATTATCCAAGGAAGAGATTTTAAAACTCTGCGAAATTTGCAGCGTTGTAAAAGTGGACTTTGTGAAAACGTCAACCGGAGTGCATGGAGGTGCAACAGCAGAAATTATAGAACTTTTAAGAAAAGAGCTTCCTGAAGATATAAAAATCAAAGCGTCCGGTGGAATTGAATCTCCTGCTCAAGCTATGCAATTACTGAAACAAGGAGCAGACCGATTAGGAACATCTAAGGGAGTAGGATTAGTGGCAGGATTTGAAGAAGAATAAAATGTATTGAAGAAATTTCAAAATAAATAAAAATGACTCGAATAGTTTTCATTTTGATTATTAGCTTTAGCTCTTTGGGTACTGCATTTACTCAGGTGTCTATCAATGAAGATTTTCCTATTGATATGATGATGCGCCGATTTTCAGATATTAATAATTCAAATGAATTTGTACAAGGTTGGAGGATTCAGATTATGGCGAAAACGGACCGACAGGCTATCGAGCAGGAAAAGGAAAAATTTTTGGAGGAGTTTCCTGGTGTAGCAGTCGATTGGACACATTCGAAACCTTATTATCGATTACGTGCCGGTGCCTTTCTGACAAAACTTGAAGCAATCAAAACCATGCAGGAAATTAAAAGAAAATACCCCGGTGCTTTTCCTGTTAAAGATAATATTTCTAAGCAGGAGTTTGTTCGAATGCTTTAGTGCACCTTCCAGCTACTCTGTCTGTGATCCTAATCTGTTGAAGTTTATACTATGAGTAGAAGAGATACCTTTGAAGGTAGAAATATTGACTGGATGACTTTAGTGCTAACGATGGCGCTAATGTTGATTGGCTGGCTGATGATTTATGCGGTTAGTTTTGATCCTCAGCTTAGTGAAAATAGTTTCATAAAAGGTATTGTTGGTCGGCAAGCAATTTTTATTGCCTTATCTCTGCTCGTTCTCTTTGTTACCTATATTATAGATTGGAAATTTTGGCAAACCTTTTCTTATCTCATCTATGCCATCGCTATTGTATTACTATTGCTTCTGTTTGTATTTGGGCATGAAGTAAAAGGCGCTAAATCATGGTTTAAGATTTTCTCTTTTACCATTCAGCCTTCGGAGTTTGCAAAATTTGCGACCTGTGTTGTTTTAGCTGCTTTTCTTAGCCGCTTTAATATTGATATTAGAAACTTGAGAACACAGTTAACGGCTTTCGGACTTTTTGTCCTTCCGATGGGCTTAATCTTATTGCAACCTGATGCGGGGTCTGCGGTTGTTTTTTCAGCCTTTTTAATTGTGCTCTATCGGCAAGGACTCTCTGCAAACTTTTATATCGTGAGTGGAGTATCTATTACCTTGTTGCTCCTTGGTCTGGTTTATAATCCATTGACCGTAATTCTGGGATTAATCCTGGTAAGTATTTTTATATTGATTTTAAATTTTAAGAAAAAACTATATTGGCTCTTAGGATTTTTAATACTATTGGCGCTCAGTATATTTTTATCAACCCGCGATTTATTCTTCCCTGTATTTATCGCAAACATTGTCCTCTTTCTAGGAATTAGTGGCTATACTTATTTAGACAAAAAAAGAGGATTGATCGGACGCCTGATGACGCTTTTAGTAATTGGCTCTGTGTTGGTTTATTCTGCTAGTTTTACCTTTAATAATGTTTTACAATCACACCAACAAGATCGGATCAATGCCTGGTTACAACCTTCTAAGACAACAGAGCTGTACAATGTGGTACAATCGAAACTTGCAATTGGGTCTGGAGGCTTATATGGAAAAGGCTATCTTAAGGGGACGATGACGATGTTGGATTATGTTCCGGAACAGTCGACAGATTTTATTTTTTGTACCATCGGTGAAGAGCAGGGCTTTATAGGTTCAGTTGGAATTATTGGGATTATCTTCTTATTAATTTATCGCATCGTCGTTCTTGCCGAACGGCAACGTTCTGTGTTTTCTCGTAATTATGCGTATGGAGTTGCTGGAATTTTATTCCTCCATTGTTTTATCAATATTGGGATGACGATGGGACTGGTTCCAGTTGTTGGTATTCCGCTTCCTTTTATATCTTATGGGGGTTCGTCTATTTTAGCTTTTTCATTAATGATCGGTGTTTTATTAAAACTAGATAGCAAACGGTTTTCCGCTTAAAATCTTTTTTAGGGCATCAAAATCCTGTTTTTTTCGTTGAATAATTAGCGACTTATGTCCAGGTAGATTTTTTAAAAGGATATGTTCAAAATTATCGATAAATATATCATAAAGAAATTCTTGACGACTTTCTTTTTTGTGATGCTCATCTTTACGATGATCTCCATTGTTATCGATTTGAGTAATAACATCGAAGACTTTATAGAAGAAGACGTTACTATTTTTCAAATTGCTTTTGAATATTATCTCAATTGGATGCTTTGGATAAACGGCCTGTTAGTTCCGCTTTATGCTTTGATTTCTGTGATATTTTTTACCTCAAGAATGGCCTATAATTCTGAGATTATTTCTATCCTAAATGCAGGGGTTAGTTTTCGACGACTAATGGTGCCTTATCTGATCGCAGGAGGATTTATAATGTTCTTACATCTTTCCGGAAACCATTACTTTATTCCATTAGGAAATAAAATTCATTATGATTTTCAACATGAATATATTTGGAAACATAATGATAAAGGAAAGACATCAGATGTTCATTTGTTTATAGGTTCGGAAACTACTGCATATATCAAACATTACAGGAAGCAAGACTCCACGGCTAGAGAAATAAAAATCCAACAATACAAGGATAACCAATTGGTCTACCTGTTGAAAGCGAGGGTTGCAGAATGGCAAGGTCCTCCAGATAAGTGGAAGTTAAAAGATTATGAGGTCCGTACGTTTGATGGTATAAATGAAACTATTGACATCGGAAAAAATGAAGAGATTGATACTACGATTAATATTACGCCCTCCGACTTTGTCGAATATGTTAATCAACAGGAGATGATGACTACCTCTCGATTGATGAATTATATTGAATCTCAAGAAAATAGAGGCGTTAGTAATACCAAAAAATATAGGGTAGAGCTTCATAGGCGAACAGCAGAACCTTTTACTGTGCTAATCCTTACCATAATCGGAATGACCATCGCAGCGCGAAAAGTACGAGGAGGAATTGGTCTTCACTTAGCGTTAGGTGTCGGCCTCGGAGCAAGCTATATTTTCTTGTCCAAATTTTCAGCAACCTTTGCTACGAATGAAAGCTTACCTCCCATTATTGGTGTTTGGTTTCCAAATATCGTCTTTGGTCTTATCGCTTGGTATCTAATCCGATCTGCTCAGAAATAAACTCCATTTTAAAGTTTTTTTTGTTAAACAATTGGCTGAAATCTAAACGAAATCTTGCCTTTTTACTCTATTTATGATGTTAAAGTGTCTGTAGAGTGACCATCTTTCATTTTTTATTGAAATTTAAATATTTTCTAAAACTTTATTTATTTTTTCATAAAGGGTAGATCTGTTGATACCGAGCTCCCTGGCGGTCTGGCTCATATTCCATCCAAACTTCCTAAGGGCTTTTTTAATCAACATTTTTTCATGGTTT
>CAYXQH010000426.1:0-5742 GCA_964467425.1 uncultured Saprospiraceae bacterium | reverse complement strand
TGAATTTTTCGGGTTTCATAGAACTGTGATAACTCACCCATGCACCAACAGAACCATCCGGCTTTACATAATCGAATTCACCTCCTACATTTCTACCAAAGTCATTTTTATCTGCCTCTCCATCATCAAAAGATTGTCGATTAATAAAAATCCCTTTAATAGAAGATCGTTTCATAACCTGATGTTGAACCACTCCTACCGAATAGTTTTGAGCATTTACATTATCTGTAGAAGCAGTCTGCATACTCATTGCTCCAATCCGAGTTTTCTCCGTCAGATTTCCGCTTAGCCTCGCACCGCCAATAATAGGAATTGCATTTCCATCATCATCCAATCCGATACGACGAGAGAAAAACGGACGTATTGGTCTTATTCCAAAATCAGAAAAAATATCGCTATTTTCTAAAAAGAAGGTTCTCTTTTCAGGAAAGAATAAACTAAACCTCGTTAGATTGGTTTGCTGGGCATCTACTTCAATTTGAGAAAAATCGGGATTAAGTGTTAGGTCAAGATTTAAAGAAGAAGTAACGGCGACCTTTGCATCTAAGCCAGCATCAAATTCTGCTTGTACATCTCCATCATTTTCTTCAATATCTTTTGAAACACCAGCGGTAACATAAGGAATGATCGAAAAATTAGAATTGGTAGGCGGTGGCTTATTATCCCAAACTAAAGTGCCTGCATAAGATAAATCTGTTCCATCAAATTGGACAGGAACAAAAGCCCAGGTAGAATACCTGTTGTTACCAATATCGCATCGAAGAAAATTGATGCCCCATTCTGTTAGATTAGCATCATAGCGAAGTGTTTTAAATGGAATCGCCATTTCAAGTGTCCAATCCCCTCCTTCTGTCTGATCCACTTCGACAAACCATTTATTGTCCCAGTCTCTATTCATGCCTTCATCACCAGCACCAAAGGCAGAAAGCAATCCTTCCGTCTGAACACCGTAAGCATTAGTATAGAAAGCAAATCCGTTGGTTTGTTTATTAACAGGATCTATAAAAGCAACAAATCCATCTGATCGCCAGATTGCATCATCTCGTTTTAATGTTTGAACAATATGATCTTGATTTTCGTCTTTACAGATCGCCGCGATATAGAGATTCTTATCATCATAAGTAACTCTTACTATTGTTTGTTCAGGTGCCAAGCCTTCATCCGTCGGCCATTTATTGGTGAATTGATTTGTAACATCCGCCTCTTTCCAGCTTTGCTCTGTTAGCTTACCATCCAATTCTATTTTATCAATCGCTCGCTTCATGCTGATACGAAACTTCTCCTTATTGACCCCATTTTGGGCAATAAGTGTTGAACTTTGGCAAAGGATAAGGAAAATAATTAGGAAAGGAACTTGCTTCATGATGCTCTTCGTTTCAATTCGTGGCGTAAGATATTTAATATTATAAACACTTAGAATTATTTAACGTTTCACGAAGTCTAAGTTTTTTTATAGAAAAGCGAATTTTAACAGCTGGATTAAAAGTAAAAACGAATCTATCCTATTTTTTTCACCTTTTACTCAACATTTAGAAATTGCCTATTAATTTGCTTTTAAAGCATTGTATATGGGTTTTTAGCAATAAGCTTCTCCCCTTTTCTTTGCATTTCTAAGGTTCTTAATTACATAAAAAATAAACGAAACTTGCTTTACTACGATTTTTCTCGTAGGTTTGTACGAGAAAAATCGTAGTAATATGAAAAACAAAGAATCACATAACCCACCCACCGCATCTGAACTTGCTATTCTCCAACTCCTCTGGAACAGAGGTCCACTTTCCGTCAAAGATGTCCATGAAGCACTGGATCATGACAAACCAGTCGTTTACACCACGGTGTTGAAGACCATGCAAGTGATGATGGAACGAGGGATGCTGGATCGTTCTTCGGAAGGACGTAAGCATATTTATCGAGCACTAATCGCTCAGACTGCAACTCAGGACAAATTACTTGATTCCTTTTTGGACAAAACATTTGGTGGCTCTGCAAAGAAACTCGTAATCCGGGCTCTTGGCAAGCATACACCGGATGCAGATGAACTGGAAGAGCTCAAAGCTTATATTAATTCATTAGAAACCAAGAAAACCCCAAAGAAATGATAGAATATATTTTAAATCCGCAATCAGTAGAAGCTCTGGGCTGGACTTTACTTCACAGCGTATGGCAAGGAGCTGTCTTCGCCATTGTATTGGTGCTCTTATTGATCGCTTTGCGAAGCTATACAGCACAATCCAGATATGTAGTTGCAGTAGGTTTACTCTGCGCATTTTTTCTAACGGTGTCTGCTACTTTCTGGCAACAATTACAGGATGCAAATAGCCGATTGGAATTATCTTCCATACAAATGAATAGCCAGCCAACTAATGATACTTTTGTATTCAATAATAATTCTGAAAAAGTATCACAGCCGGGTAGCGAAAATATAAGCGCTCCCTTATCCAATAATCAAATATTAGTAGAAAATCAGTCTGGCTGGCTCCTTACATTTAAGGATTATTATGATAGGCACTTACCTTTATTGGTGACCATTTGGTTTTTGGGAGTCTTGTTTTTGCAATTGCGATTTTTAGGACAATTGGCCTATGTGCAGCGACTGAAACATTACGGTACTCAATTATTTCCAGAAACATGGAGCAATAAAATTGAGGAATTAGAAGGCAAGCTTCGCATACAAAAAAAGGTAAGCTACCTTACCAGTATTCGTATCCAAACTCCAATGGTCATTGGTTGGCTTAAGCCTGTTGTATTACTACCTAGACAGATTTTGAATAACTTATCAGAAACAGAAATTTATGCGGTCCTAGCTCATGAACTAGCACATATTCGACGGGAAGATTTTATCGTCAATTTAATGCAGACCTTTCTCTGTAATATATTCTTTTTCCATCCAGGGATTTGGTGGATGAGTAATCGGATAGATGACGAACGTGAGCATTGTTGTGATGACCTCGCCGTGGCTGCTACAGGCCCAGCTATTTCATATGCGAAGACCTTGATTAGTGTATCAGAACTTCGATTAAGAATGCAAGGAAACACTCCCCTGGCAATGGCTCTTTCCGGCAAACGTAAAAAAAGAGAACGAGGTGGATTTACCAGCAGAATTCGCAGACTGTTTATGGTCAGTAATAGTGCAGGAACTTACCGAGAAGGATTTGCGACTGCCTGTATATTAATTACTACTTTATTTCTAGGTGTAATTGTCACAGGTAGTACTGTACAAACTACCGATTCGCTCAACCAATCGAACATTGATAAAACAGAAATTAGTTCTACTAATGAAGCTTCAAATAGTAATGAATTTAAACAAAGTAAAACAAATCAAAGCAGTGAAAAACAGCCTCTTTCATCATTAAACCAGATAGGAGATGAAAACGATTTATCTATTCCTCACCCAGAGAAACCAGCGCCCCCTGTCCATCCTGATGAAACGAGAATTGACGCTTTAGTTACGGCTTGTGGAGAAGGTGATTTTGAATTTGTTAAAACATTAGTAAACGCTGGAATAGATGTTAACGGAATTGGGTCAGAAGGCTTCACTCCATTGATGATGGCTGCAAGTGAGAATGAAGCAGAAATTATAGAATATTTACTTAAAAAAGGTGCCGATGTTAATCAGACGCACAATGGCTGGACTGCTTTAATGGAAGCAGCAGATGAAGGTTCGCTGTCAAGTATGAAATTGTTATTAAAGGCAGGTGCTGACGTTAATTATTATTGGAGACAGAATAACCCGACAGCCATTAGCATGGCGGCCTCTGAAGGGCATCTCGATTGCCTAAAACTGCTTTTAGAGCATGGGGCAGATATAAATGGAATTGGTAAAAGCATGCCTCCCTTACATATGGCAGCCGAAGAGGATAAAAGGCATATCATTGATTATTTAATTTCCAAAAAAGTAAACATTGATAAAAAAGATGCTGGTGGTCACACTGCGCTCATGCATGCCGCTTCTGAAGGTCAAGAGTATATAGTTGAAAAATTAATTAAGGCTGGTGCGGATACATCAATAGTTGATTCAGATGGTTATAATGCCGCAGATTATGCAGAAGCAGAGGACGAATATGAAACACGAGATTTATTAAGAGATGGAACTTCCGAGTCGCGCGGAAAATCTTCTGATTTAAGAGGTAAAAATTCCAAAATGCTCGGTATTCATTCAGAGAGTGGTAAGCCAATTCCCGAAATGCATCAGCTAACATTAGATGGACGTATTGAAAAAGTACAACGAATGATAGAAAATGGAGCAGATGTAAATAGCCGTGATGAATATGGGCGGACTCCATTGCATTTAGCATCATATGAAAATCATAATATCGATATGCGTATACTGATCAATTTAGGTGCTGATATCAATGCCCAAGATAAACAAGGTCGAACGCCTCTTATGTATGCTGCTGCAGATGGAAAAGATGATGCAGTGATTTTGTTAGTTTCCAGACGAGCAAATGTTCACATTAAAGATGTTGAGGGCATGAGGGCAATTGATTGGGCACGTTCTGGCAGAGATTTTAAAACGTTGGAATTCCTTAGTTTAATTACAGTAGAACAAACTACACAAACAAATCAGAATGATACCTATCAAAACCATCCTATAAATACACAAACAAATTCACCTACACCAATCCGTAAATATAAGATTCAAAAAGAGCAAGAAAAGAGAATCCAAAAAAGTAAAGAAAAAGAAGTCAAAAAAGAATATGAAAAAAGAGAAACGCTTCATGTCGCAGAGGATGGACTTCACTTAAGGCAATTTGACATTAAGAATAAAATTCCAGAACTATTGGAAACAGTAAGAAATGGATCCATTGACGATTGTCGTAAGCTTTTAAATAAAGGGCTTTCTCCAAACTCTGCCGATGATACGGGACAAACGGCGTTGATGGTTGCCGCAATGACTAATCGTATTGATATTGCAAAACTTTTGATCGAGAGAGGAGGCGATGTAAATAAAAGTTCTGCATCTGGATTAACAGCGTTACATTATGCAGCCCTCGAAAACTATGACCAAATGGCTCGATTACTTTTGAAGCACCATGCAAAAATTGATGCCACTATGCGTTATTCAAGTACAGATGGAAATTATAGCAATGAACCTCTTGTCTGGGAATACATCGGCGCGACTCCCCTACTGATAGCAGTTGAATCAAAAAACATTGAGGTCTTATCCGTTCTGGTTAGTGCCGGAGCAAATAAAAATCATACTTTAATTAGAAATGAATATAGACTAAACAAAGACCGAGTTAGCTATTTATCAGGTGGTGAAGTCATGGGACTTGATGGAGGAGATTTCCTAAAAGATGTGGAAGTTAAAATCAGCGATGAAACATGGACACCATACAAACAGGCTTTACACTTAAACGATCAAGCAATACTTATCTATTTCCCTAAATAAGTGATTGGACAAATTAAAGTATAAGTTGTGACTTAATTTTCTGGTTATAGCGTATATATAATTTTATCCGATTACCTAAAACAACAAAAAATATAAACCTTATGAGATTTTTTTTCGTCTTAATGGCGCTGGCAATTGCCAGTAGCCTTCCAGCCACAACTATGCCTGCTAAAGTTAACCTTTCAGGCCGTATTATTGATGCAGATTATGACCTTCCATTGGAGTTTGCTACTATTTCAGCTTATAATAGTGAACAAGTATTGGTCACCGGAGCAAGTACAGATAGCACTGGAAGATTTTCTATCCGTTTGCCAAAAGGTCAGTACAACATTCAATTTGAATTCATAGGA
>CAYXQH010000425.1:0-5745 GCA_964467425.1 uncultured Saprospiraceae bacterium | reverse complement strand
AATGTCCAAATAACGCAATTTATGAAGGTGGTGTAGAATGGGCTGTTTCCGATGGAAATACCGTTACCGGAACCTACACCTTAGAAACAGGAGCATCTGTTGGTGTAGACGATCAAAATGCGCCTGTTGAAGAAGATTACTATTATATCGTACCAGATAAATGTACCGAATGTGTAGGTTTTCATGAAGAGCCTCAATGTGCTGCGGTATGCCCGGTCGATTGTTGTGTGGATGATCCCGATCGTAGAGAAACAGAAGAACAACTCCTGGCTCGAAAAGCCGCCTTACATTTGTAATTTTGATTTCAGAAAATAAAAAAAGCTCGTTTCTAGGAAACGAGCTTTTTTTATGCCTATATGCCATTATTGACTAGACATTCATTATAGAGTTTCGATTATTATAAATAAATTGCATTCAAACAAAACCAAATTCAACATGGCTTCAGACATTGAAATTGCCCAGTCCATCAAACTCCAACCTATTGTAAATATTTCAGAAAAGATTGGTCTCGATCCGGATCATCTGGAACTTTATGGAAAATACAAGGCAAAAATACCTTTGCATCTTATCGATGAAAAAAAGATTAAGAAGAACAAATTGATTCTGGTCACTGCCCTGTCTCCTACTCCAGCGGGAGAAGGTAAGACGACGATGTCGATCGGTTTGACACAGGGTTTGAATCGGATTGGAAAAAACACGATGGTAGTTTTGAGAGAACCTTCACTAGGTCCTGTCTTTGGAATTAAAGGTGGTGCTGCTGGCGGCGGTTATTCGCAAGTACTTCCAATGGAAGATATCAACTTACATTTTACCGGAGATTTTTCGGCGATTGAAAAAGCGCATAATTTATTAGCAGCTTTGATCGATAATAATATTCAAAGCAAAACCAGATCACTCAATATTGATCCTCGAACTATTTTATGGAAACGAGTTTTAGATATGAATGATCGAGCGCTTCGAGATATCACCATTGGATTGGGTGGAACGGGAAATGGTATTCCAAGACAATCAGGATTTGATATAACTGCCGCTTCTGAAATCATGGCAATTCTTTGTTTGTCTAATGATCTAAAAGATTTAAAAAAGCGATTAGGAAATATTTTTGTTGGCTTCAAACGAGACAAAACACCGGTTTATGCAAAAGACTTGAATGCACAAGGTGCTATGACTGCGCTTTTGAAAGATGCCATCAAACCTAATTTGGTACAGACGATTGAAGGTAACGGTGCTATAATTCATGGCGGTCCATTTGCCAATATTGCGCAAGGAACAAATAGTGTAATCGCTACAAAAATGGGACTCTCGCTTTCTGATTATGTAGTGACTGAAGCAGGTTTTGGCGCTGATCTTGGTGCAGAAAAATTCCTTGACATTAAGTGTCAAAGTGCAGGACTGGCACCAAAAGCAGTGGTCATTGTCGCAACCATCAGAGCCTTAAAATATCATGGTGGTGTTGCGCTTTCAGACCTTCAAAGAAATTCACCAGCTGCTGTTAAAAAAGGACTAGCCAATTTAGAAAAGCATATCGAAAACATCAAGCAGTTTAATATTCAGCCAGTTGTTGCCATTAATAAATTTACAACAGACACCACAAAAGAAATCAACGAGATCAAAAAACGCTGTAAACGATTAGGGGTCAAGGCAGTCATTGCCAATGTTTGGGCTAAAGGTGGTGAAGGCGCAGAGGATTTGGCAAAAGCAGTTGTTGAAGTGGTGGAAAAATCCAGGAAAAAGTTTAAACCGATCTACCAGTGGAGCTGGCCGGTTAAGAAAAAAATTGAAACCATCGCTAAAAAAATATACGGTGCAGATGGTGTTGAATATAGTGCAAAAGCAAGAACTGCGCTTCGTAGAATTGATAAACTAGGCTTAAATGGCTTACCGATTTGTATGGCGAAAACTCAAAAGTCATTATCGGACAATGCAAAATTGATCGGTCGACCTAAAGGATTTAAAATTACTGTTCGTGAAATTGAAATTGCGGTAGGCGCTGGATTTATTATTCCGATTACTGGAAATATGATGCGAATGCCTGGACTTCCATCTGTTCCTTCAGCAGAAAAAATTGACATTGATGCGAAAGGTAATATAACCGGATTGTTTTAAAAGATATTTGGGATTCGGTCATGGGGAAATAAATTTATTCCTAATACCGAATCCCGTTTTCTCCCTTTTGACTTATCTAGTCACCAGTTAATTTTTAGAGCATGCTCTAAATTTTTATTTTACCATTATAGTTTCTTTCCAAAAGTTGAGTTTTGATCCTCTAAAATCAAAGCTGATTAGATTTTCTTTTAAAAAAGGAAATCCAAGAATACCATCTAGTTGAAATCCATGGCTTCTGTTAAACTTGCTTAGATCCATAAAAACCACTTCTAAATTTTCAAACTTTTGTTTTTTAATTTTAATGGCATCCAACTTAGCAGTTTTACCATTATTTTTAGTTTGATCAATTCCTGCAAGGGTTTTTTCACCAACCATTTCAACTTTACATTTTTTTAATCTTTTCATACATCGACTATCCATCACATTAACTTCTGCCCCTGTATCCACTCCAAAGAAAAAATTCCTTTTTCCAATTTTCACTTTTATTACCGGTAATTGACGTTCCATATAAAAAGGAACAGATACTAGTACTTTCTTATTTTCAAATTTCTTCCTGTGCCTCCTAGGTAAAACCTTGATTTCTTGTTTTTGGTAATCAATTAAAAGCTCTTCATCGTTATAAGCATCTACACCGATGATACCATTGATAGGCTGACGTTTTAGTCTTTCAAGATGCTTTAAATCAATTTCTAAAGCTTCAATATTTCTTTTCTTCATTCCACCTAACTCGAAGTCACGGACAATAGTCGATTTTATTTTCATCCGACCAGTGACACCAACAGCAGTACCATTAGGATGCTCCATTAATTCTTGATCTTTATTGATGACTATAGAAGGAGCTCCAGTATCAAAAATACAGGAGGATGCTTTTCCATTAATTTCAGTTTGCACCATAATTAGCCCACCCATCAGATTAAAAGGAATCGTCTTGTCCTTTAATTCCGTATGGTTTTCAGAACTAGCAGGTTTAATTTCTGGAATGATACTATTTACAGAATAGCCTTGTGCGAAAGAAGAAAAGCCTGATACAATGCATAGCAAGGCTAAAACGATGTGTTTCATTAAATTCTCATTAAGTATGTTTGATAATCCTTGACTTATTACGAGCGCAAGGCGAATATTCTTAGGTAGTATTGACGTTGGATCTTTGGGAATCATTAAAGACCAATCATGGAAATTGTCGAATGTTATAATTTTGTATAAGAATATTGTGCCAAACTTCAGGCCTTATGGCTAATTTTGAAAGGGAATTTCAATGGAGAGAAAAAATTATACTTGTGTTTTTATAAAATACTTGAAATTTAATTTTGTTTAAATATTCCCTCAACTAAAGAGCATTTTGGAATAAAAAAAAGGGGAGCTATTTGTTGAACAAATAGCTCCCCGGAATTATACTGCAATTAAATTTCTATTTCAAAAGGAAGTTAAGACTCAACTCAAATGTTTTATTCGTATTGAGTTGGCGGATATGCCATTTTTCATCCCGTGTATAATCGATTAAACCGTGATTATACTTCAATTCTACTCCTAGCTTGGATGTTGGATAAAAGCCTAGTCCAAGAACGGTTGCTACATCCATCTTCTTCATACTTCGATATAAAGCCTGATCTAATAATTCTACTTCCGAAGAGTTTAAATTATTCGAAAAATACCCACTTGTTTTTGCGCTAAGCAAATAAGAAAGTTTAGCTCCCATCAAAACGCTAATAGATTCTGACATATGAAAATCCAAAGCAACAGGAAGATCCAGATAATGCATACTTCTTAAAGGCAAGTCTTGATTACTTTCTAAAGAAGCTACGGTGCTATAATCATCGAGGTTTGTATCAATGGGTTCAAAATAGGCTGGCGTAAGTGGCTCAGTGATTCCTATTGAATTTGATTGAAAACCTGAGATCATACTATAGCCCAATCCTACACGTAATGAAAAACGATCATCCAGTTTAGAACTGGTATACCATCCAGCAGAGACGCCATGCATTCCGCTAAAATTACGAGTTTGAGCACCAAGATAAAATCCAAAGCTTAAAGAAGGGTCCATATCTACTATTAGCATTTCAGGATGCACTTCTTTTTGTACAACTTTTAAAAGAGGAATTTCCTGATGCGCTAAAAGAGCAAGGTGATTAATATTCGAACGGTCAGCATCTAATGCTTTGACTATTTCATCATTTCTAGCTTGAAGACCAGAACGCTTAGAACCATTAAAAGTCTTAGATACATCCTGATCACCAGCAGGATAAGTTATTAATTTTTCGGGGCTTTCATTAAAAACTATTACTGAAGAGGAATTGTTGTAAAGGTTCTTTTCATTTAAAGTCTTATTAGCTGAAGGATTCACTGCTGAAGATTCAGCAATGGCATTTTTTATTTTTGATTGAATTTTTTGTTCAATTTGAATAGCCTTTTTACTTTGCTTTGCCAGCTGATCTGTTTCGGCTGTAGAAGTAGAAATAGTAGCTTGAGCGATATCATTATCAGCTTCTACAATCTCTTTAGGACTATCAATAAAAGGATTTGGATGTTGCGGAGCAGGAATAGTTGCTGGCTGGTTGTTGGTATCTAATAATAACATAGTACCAATACCAGAACCGAAACCAATCAAAAGGAAAAGCAATAGCAAGCCGTATCGCCTTTTGTTATCTGAAGCGGGGCTAGCCATTACTGGCATCTCCTGATCTAACAAATCAGACATCTCAGACCATGCAAAGTCTGTGAAGTCCTGATCGTTTAAATCGTTATGTTTTTCTTTACCCTGCATTTAATTTATAATTAGAATTCTTTTCTATCAATTTTTTAAGTTTTTCTCGAGCAGTAGAAAGATGCCACTTAGAGGTACCCACAGAAATGCTAAGTTGCTTAGCAATTTCAGGGTGTGTGAAACCTTCGATACCATAGAGTCGGAAAACTTCTTTTGTAGCCGGAGGAAGTGTATCTACCATTCGGAGTAAATCCTCTTCGTACATATTAGTCAAGGCAAATGCGTTGACACTTTTATCGTGATCTTCAAATACCAAAAATTGTAGGTATCTGGAGTGTTTTTTAAAATATTCTGAAAGGCTGTGGTAAACAAGTTTACGTATCCAGCCTTCCAGAGAACCTTTGAAGGAAAACGTACTTAACTTTTTAAATACGCGTAAAAATCCATTGTTGACAATTTCCATTGCTATTTCCCGGTCGTCCGTATATCTCATGCACATCCCCATCATCTTCGCAAAATACGTTCGGTACAATAACTCCTGACACCGCCTATCATTTTGTAGGCACCCATCTACCATCTCTTTTTCGGAGTAATTTTTCCGGGTTTTGAACATACTGAGTTTGAGATAAATGAAAGAATTCAGACTAATGCCTCCTTCTTCCTTGATTAACCAAAATTTGAAAATTGTAAAAGTTCTCTTATATCATCATAAATTTAGTTAATCAAATGCAATTCCTCAACAGTAATACTAAGTTTTCATAGCTCGTATAGAATTGTTCTCAAAATTCCAGACGTTCTATTTAAATAGACAGGGGGAATTGAAGAAAGGGTTGGGTAAATTTTAATAAAAAAACCACACTAAATCACAAGCAACTGATTATCAGTAATTTATACAAAAAATTATTTTAAAAAAAAGAAAAATAAATCTGATTATTTCT
>CAYXQH010000424.1:0-5763 GCA_964467425.1 uncultured Saprospiraceae bacterium | reverse complement strand
GTAATAACTATAATTTATTATCATTTCTATTTCCTAAACCTATTAAATAATAGGTTTTTCCTAAAAAACATTATTTCAACCACCCGTATTACCTCCCGAATTGACTAAGATTTGTGACAGATTTCTTTGATTTATTCTATCGAAGGCGCTCAATTTATTTTTGATCCTTTCCATAGTTTTAAATCACTGGAAGATCTTTCGAATCTTTTTTGAATATTTATTATTTGTATAAATTTTATATAAATATCATTGAAAATTTTGATTAAAAATTGAATGATAATGAATTATACATGTTATAAATAAACAATTTATTGACAATTCAGCAGCTACTATCATAAGCCTAATTTGATTAGTAGATAAAAGCTTCCCCATGGTGTGATTTTTGCTGCTTTTTGGATACACATAATTACCCTCCTTACAATATTAAGAATCAAGCATATTGTTTCAAAAATGTGACTTGGTTTTTTAAAGCGAATTATTGTTTTTACAATTTAACCAACATACTTACTATGAAAGTATTTGTACAATCAGTTGCAAATAACCAAAATTTACGACCGTCTTCGTTTTTAGTAATAGGAGGGTTTATCATCTTTTCTCTTTTTGGATATTTTGCCAATAATAAGTCAGAAACCGAAAATCTGCACGATTCCGCAGCATTAAGCGCTTTTGTATTAACTGAACAATACGCCGTATCTGTTCATGATAATCAAGGCGCTATTATTAATTTAGGAAATGCCATCGGTGCACCTGATGGACAAGGAACTAAATTTAACCGTGGAGATAGCGATACCTATACCAGAGTAGTTTGGGATATGGGACAGGTTATTCCAGCTGGAACAGAAGTGTGCGCTTCAATAAAATTGGAGCATTGCACCAATACCAATAATGCAACGCAATCCAACTTGACCATCTGGGGAGGGGTTCCTAATAATAATGGAAACTATATTTCACAGCAATCTGTGACTTTAGATCACTCCAATTATCAAGAATATTGTTTTACCACTACTCAGGCTTATGAGTTTATCAAAATTACTGATGATGGTGGTTGTGCATTTCGAGTAGACAATATCCAATGGACTTCAACTCCACCAGATTCAGGTGTCGAAGACTGGGATTATTCTTGTGATGATGGAAAAATAGTAGAGATTGTTGGAAAAGGAATAAATAATGATGTTCCTACTACCTTGAATTTTTCAAATCCAGGTAATATTGAACAAGTCTATGTTGAGGTAGTATATAAAGGTGGCAACCCAGGTCAGACTGTAACGTTCTATGATGCCTTAGGAGTTGCTTATATAGCATATCGAGAATACCCAGAAGGCAATAGCTCAAGTGTTGTTCTGTATAGAACTGCTTTACCAGCGACTTCTTCTATTTCTTATCAAGAACAAACGAATGAGAATAACGCACAATCTATAACAGCTTATGTTTTTAGAAATGTAGCGGAAGGCGTTATATGCCAAGGTAAATTTACTTACTTAAGTGGGTACCATACTTCTCAGTCTCTTACCTTTGACATTCCAACAGATGTTCAACCTAGAGATATTGATATTGCTGTTCCGATTTCTGAAATGACATTGGATTGTAGAATACTTCATGTTACCGCTTCGGCTGGATCTGTTTCTCAAACAGTTACGATTGATGCACCGAATGGTGTTGGATGTTGTTTGAATATAACTGAATTACAACTTCAGAATGTAGAGGCAAATGCAACGACAGTTACCGTAACTATAGAATCACCAAATGGAAGTCAGTCTGGCTGCCCATCTACACCAAATCATAATGGTCAGTCATTTGTTATGGCAGGTGCCGTTAAAGTTGATGTTGAATGTAGCAATTGTGAGAACGTGACGGACGGTGGTAGCATCGGAACGAATGAATCTAGTTGTGAAGCTTTTGATGCAGCAAATATACAAAATGTACAATCTGCTTCTGGTGGGTCTGGTAATTTAAATTACCAATGGCAACGATCAACAAGTTCTGAAAATGGACCTTGGTCAAATATATCAGGAGCGAATCAGGCAAACTATAATCCAGGTTACGAAACACAAACTATCTGGTACAGAAGAAACGCAAAGCGTGAAGAATGTGCTGATTATGAAAGTGCAGGTAATTCTAACGTCATTGTAAAAGTTGTAGATACTGATTGTAATTGTGATTTGTTTTGTCCGGGAGATGTAGTGTTGGATTGTAATGATTCTACCGATCCTTCGAATACAGGTTATGCAATGGTATTATGTGGAGATGGTTCCAATAATTCTTGTGAGCGACCTGCTGGTCAAAATGTACTTTCATGGGAGCCTTTTAATAGCCAGGTTACTTCTTATTCTTTGGATCAAGGTTGGGCTATTGGAAGTGGTTGTAATCCTATTTGTGGTGATGGAAGTGAGATCAATGCATTTATAGATTTTACTAATTTTTCTTATGCTTATAGTAGAAGTATTACTTCTCCAGCAATCGATGCTTGTTGTATTGATCAAGTAAAGATCGATTATTGTATGCGACAAGATCTTTTTACAAACGGTACAGCACCTGTTCAATCTCTGGATATTGAAGTGAGTATAAATGGTGGAGCTTGGACTTCTTTTCAAAATTACCAAACAGTCAATGGTCAGACTATCGATTATAATGAGTCGAATATTACCATACCTAATGCTGCTGGAAACAATTTTAGAGTTCGATTTAGAGTACATGGACCAGGTGGAGATTTTACCTTAGGTGGATGGGGGTTAGACAATGTAAGAATCTACGGAAATTCTCCTGGATGTGATGAAGACGCTCCTGAAAATTATAATATTAATTTTGTTGATAATACACAAAATAATGGTTGCGGTCCTGGACAAATAATTACTCGTAACTGGACAGCGACAAGATTTACAGGAGAGGTTTTGACTTGTACTCAAACGATTACTATTCAGGATGATTTAGCTCCGGATGTAATCAGTGCGCCTCAAAATGTAAACGTAGAATGTGATGACATTCCTTCAGTTGTAGCACCTGTATTTAGTGATGCTTGCGATAATAATTTAACTATCGATTTTAATGAAGAAAATACACCAGGTCCTGATTGTAGTGATACCTATAAAATTACCAGAACCTGGACGGCAACGGATGATTGTAATAACGAGCGAGTCGTTACACAAATAATTAATGTTGCAGATACAGAACTTCCGACCTTTACAAATATGCCGGGAGATATTACCGTTTCTTGTGATGCTAATATCCCTGGTGTTCAATTACCATCTGCTACAGATAATTGTGATGGTAATGTTGATGTTGAATTAGAAGAAGAAATTAATAATCAAACAAATGATGGTTCTTGTACGGATAATACCTACACCATATTTAGAATCTTCAAAGCAACAGATAATTGTGGAAATGTAAGACAAGAAACACAAGAGATTTTGGTTCAGGATATTACGGATCCAATACTCTTAAATGTACCAGGAAATATTACTGTTGAATGTAATGCAGTTCCCGCTCCTGCGAATCCATCGGCTTCAGATAACTGTGATGATAATGTAGATATTTCATTTAACGAAATTGCCGATAATACATCTAATGGTTCTTGTACTGATCATAATTACACGATCACACGTACCTGGACCGCTGTTGATAATTGTGGAAATAATACAAGTCAAACGCAAACGATCACCGTTCAAAATACATCTAATCCAACCATTAGTGGAGTGCCTGGAGATATCACGGTAGAATGTGATAATATTCCTGGACCTGCTTCACCAACTGGATCGGATGTTTGTGATAATTTTGTAGAAATTTCTTTCGATCAATCTTCTACTCAAACCTTCACCGGTGCATGTACGGATAATAATTATACCATTACTCGTACCTGGACTGCAACCGATGATTGTTCAAATGAGTCTTCACAAACTCAAATAATTACCGTTCAAGATAATACTGATCCTGTTTTAGAAAATTTACCACAGGATATCACGGTATTCAATTTACCAGTTCCTGCTCCAACACCTCCAACGGCTGTTGATAATTGTGATGGTAACGTAACAATTACTTTCAATGAAACGGCTGGGAGTGGATGTACTTATACTATTCAACGTACCTGGACCGCTACTGATAATTGCGGAAATGAAGATGTTTATACGCAAAATATTTTTATAGAACATGAAGCTGAATCTGGTAGCCTTTCTATTAACGATCCTTTAGTTTGTTTGCCACCAGCTGGTAATGGTCAGGTCGCTGCAACTTTTGCAGGGAACGGTTTTGTACCACAAGGATTTTCTTTTACCTATGTTTTGACGAGAGGAAATAACATGGTAATTGAGCAAATCAGTGGGTCGCCTGATTTCTTTGTAACAGAAGCAGACGATTATAAAATTCACAGATTAGTTTATGTTTCGGATGCATCAGATTATAACTTTTTGGATTTAAATAGTATCCAGTTAGGAGTTACTGAAGCTGCTGAAATTATTGCTTTATTAGAACAGGGTGGGGGCGCGATTTGTGCTTCTCTTAGCCCGGGTGCTATGGCAACAGTGGATGCATGTAATGCGAAAATCGGAGACATGGTTTGGGAAGATATCAATGGAAATGGTATCATGGATGCTGGTGAGCCAGGTATTGAAAACGTACAAGTTTCATTGACTGGTTTAGCAGATGATGGTGATGCAGTTTTCTTTACCACGACAACTGATGCGGATGGAAAATATGACTTTGATAATCTTCCTCCTGGTAATTATAAAATTACATTCTCAAATCCAGATGGTTATTTGTTGACCTATGCTAATTTAGGAGGAAATGATGCAAACGATTCAGATGCTGATCCTGCTAATGGCATGACGGCGATTGAAGATTTAGATTCAGGGGAAGAAAATTTAACCTATGATGCTGGTTTTTATCGACCTGCTGAAATTGGAAACTTTATTTGGGAAGATAAAAATGGAAATGGTATCCAGGATGCTGGAGAGCCAGGTTTACCATTTGTTCAAGTAACATTGATCGGAACGGATGGTGCTGGAAACGATGTTACCTTCTTCGGATCTACCGATGCGAATGGACAATATTTATTCCCGAATTTAAAACCAGGTTCTTATAAAATTACTTTTGGAACACTTCCTGGTTATGTTATAACCTATCAAAACGAAGGAACAGATGTTGCTGAAGATAGTGATGCAGATCCAAATAATGGGATGTCTGCTTTTGAAACAATTGTTTCTGGAGAAAGTAATCTGACTTATGATGCTGGTTTATATAAATTAGCAGAGATCGGAAACTTTGTTTGGGAAGATGTAAACGCTAATGGTATTCAAGATAATGGAGAGCCAGTTATTCCTTTTGCTCAGGTTCAATTAACCGGAACAACTGGAAATGGAACAGCAGTTTCATTAAACACTTCAACAGATATTAATGGAGAATACAAATTCGTAAACCTTGTTCCTGGTTCTTATAAATTAACATTCATTACGCCTAATGGATTTTTAAATACTTATCAAGATCAGGGAACGGATGATACCGTCGATAGTGATGTTGATCCTACCAATGGAATGACTATTTTCGAAGTCCTGGAATCTGGAGAAAGCAACATGACGTATGATGCTGGTTTCTACGGTTCTGCTTCTATTGGGAATTTTGTTTGGGATGATGTAAATGGAAATGGTCTTCAAGATTTGGGTGAGCCTGGTGTAGAAGGAGTGACGGTAACATTGACCGGAACTACTGGAAATGGTACAGCCGTAACCTTGACGCAAACAACAGGACCAGATGGTTCTTACCTATTTGAAGATTTAA
>CAYXQH010000423.1:0-5766 GCA_964467425.1 uncultured Saprospiraceae bacterium | reverse complement strand
GTGCTCACGCCAATCACAGTTCCCGTGTTAAACATGGTATTGATTCCACATTTTGAATGATCGCCCATCATGAGTCCGCAAAATTGCAATCCGGTTTTAGCAAAACGTCCGGTTTCATAACTCCACAGTTTTACTTCGGCATAGTTATTTTTTAAATTTGAGTTATTAGTATCGGCTCCCAGATTGCACCATTCACCGATGACGGCATTGCCCAGATATCCGTCATGCGCCTTACTGGAATAGCCAAACATCACTACATTGTTGATTTCACCACCTGCTTTCGACATGGGTCCGATGGTAGTATTTTTATAGATTTTGGCGCCCATTTTTAAGACCGAGTCGTCACCTAATGAAAACGGGCCTCTAATCAGGCATCCTTCCATAATGATGGCATCTTTTCCGATATAAATAGGGCCATCACTGGCATTTAAAGTAGCGAAGGTGATATCTACACCATCTTCTAAAAATATCTGTGATCTATTTATACATTGTACTGTTTCAGGGATAGCGGCTGATTTTCTTCCTTCAGTAAGTAATTTATAGTCGGCTTCTATGGCTTTTCCGTTCAAGGTAAAAATATCCCAGGTATGTTTTATTTGTAAGAGGTCTGAGATGCATTCAATGACAGTATAAGTATCAAAATCAATTTCAGTTACTGGATTAGAATAATCTGTTGCAACTGAGCTGGGGCAGCCTCTACTCTTTTTTATACAAATAAAGTATTTTTTGTCTATTTAGCCTAAAATATTTGAGGATAAAACTAAAAATCTGTGCTCTTTCTAAAAAAACTATGCTTTTGCACTCCAGAAATATTAATTTTCATTCAAATTAATACATTCTGTTCCTAAAATATTTTATTTTTGGCGCGTGCTGTGGAACGCTGTTTTTAAATAATCCACCGCTCAAATATTTGAAAAAAATTTAAACAATATATTATGGATTTTCCTTCGGAACTTAAATACACAAAAGAACATGAATGGCTACGTCTTGAAGGCGATAAAACAGCAGTAGTTGGCATTACAAGTTTTGCGCAAAGTGAGCTTGGAGAATTGGTGTATGTAGAAATCGAAACAGTTGGAGAAACATTAGATAAAGACGAGGTTTTTGGTACCGTCGAAGCCGTAAAAACAACCTCTGAATTATTTATGCCGATATCTGGAAAAGTGGTAGCATTCAATGCTGCTTTAGACGAAAATGATGGTGATAATCCAACCCTGGTGAATGATGATCCATATGGAGAAGGATGGATTGTTAAAATTGAACTTTCTGATCCATCTGAACTGGAAGGCTTAATGAGTGCAGAAGAGTATGAATCACTAGTTTCTTAAGTGATTTTTTAGAGGAAATTATTTTTTTTAAAACCTGACACACCAAAAACATTTTTTTTATCATCTTACTAATAAAGGATCATTAAAAGTTGAAATACTATATACCTGCAGTACTTTGTAGTGTTTTAATTTTCTGGCTTTCCGTAACGTCGGGAGCCAATCTTCCTGAAACATTCATGGATTTTTTGTCTTTTGATAAAATTGCACACGGAATAGCTTATGGCACGCTTGCTGTAACGTTTTTTTGGGCAGCCTTAAAGACAAAAGCATTAAAAGTTTCTACTATGTATATTATTTCAATAGTAGTTGCTTGCTATGGAATATCTATGGAAATAATACAATATTGCTTTTTCCCTGGTCGGTATTTTGAAGTATTAGATATTTTGGCTAATATTATGGGAATTGTAATAGCACACTTAATTTTTAAACAATTATTAAATAAAACTACGGCATCATGATTTATTTAGATATCGCGTTACCGGGTGCTGAAGTAGGGTTTTCAATCGTTTATGTTTTTCTTGTAATACTAAGTTTGATTTTTATTTTTCGAGCAAAGTTTAATACCACAGGAAAAATCAATGAAACGTCTAATGCTAACTCTATTTTAAAAAATAGGACCAAATACGAAAAGGTAAATGGCTTAGGATATTCTTTTCCTATGCTTCTTTTTGGATGTGTTTGTGCCTTTGGATTAATTATTCTTTCTTTAGCTTGGACAAGCTATGAAGAAGATGTTATTATTCCGGATGACGCACTGGAAATGGAGGAAGAAATATTACAGGCACCACCTCCAACAGCAGAACCACCTCCACCTCCTCCGCCACCACCTCCACCGGTGATCGAAGAGGTTCCTGAAGAGGAAATTGAAGAAGAAGACGAACCTATCTTTGAAGATCAGGAAGTCGATGTAGAAACTGAAATTGAGGCGCCTGAGCCTGTTGTGGAAGAAGCTCCTCCACCTCCTCCTCCGCCACCACCTCCACCAGAGCCAGAAGTGGAAGAAATTTTCCAGGTAGTGGAAGAAATGCCTCGTTTCCCCGGTTGTGAAGACAAACCAGAAGCGGAACGTAAAGCCTGTGCTGATAAAGCTATGCTTCAGTTTATCTATAAAAACATCAAATATCCTCCGATTGCGAGAGAGAATGGTGTAGAAGGAACAGTTGTTGTTACCTTTGTCGTAGAGAAAGACGGTAGTATTAGTGGTGCCAAAGTCCTACGGGATATTGGAGCACAATGTGGACAGGAAGGTTTACGAGTGGTTAAGATGATGAATAGTATGGGTAAAAAATGGGCTCCTGGTAAACAGAGAGGTCGACCTGTAAAAGTTCAGTTCAATCTTCCAATTAAATTTAGACTCGAGTAAAATCCTTACGAGGAATTTTAAATAAACTCTATAAGCGATTGCTTTCTCATAGGTGGAAAGCAATCGCTTATTGTTTTAGCTCGATGCTTTAAACAGACTTCGGGCAACTTTTAAGTAATCCTAGCGTTTTTTATAGAGTAAATGTCTAAAATGAATCCTTGAGGAATATGTCAATTATTAGAATATCAAATCAGCTTTTTAATATGAGTGCTTTTAAACATAGAATCACGCCAGTCAGAGCAAGCAGATTCGTGGCTTTCATCCTGCTATTTTTAGCCTTCCCGCTATTCACTCAGGCACAGGAATCCAAACTTGCACAGCAGTATTATTCCAATGGAGAATATGAAAAAGCTTCCGAACTCTATGAAAAGCTCCATAAGAAGAGTAATAACAATGAATTTTATTTCAATCGGTATATTGATTGTTTGATTGCTCTTGAAGAATTTCCCAATGCCGAGGAAACGATAAAAGCGCGAATTAAGAAAAAACCAAAAGACGTTCAATTATATGTGACCTATGGCAATTTATTCGAGCGGCAGCTCAAGGATGATAAGGCAGAAGAGCAATATAAAAAAGCGATTAAAAAATTAACTGCTGATCAATATGTCGTCACACGCTTAGCTAATGCTTTCCGGAATTTGACTAAATACGATTACGCCATTGAGGCCTATGAAAAAGGCGGGAATTTACTCAAAGATAAAAACGTGTTTTCTTATAACCTTGGTGATCTTTATCGTAGAAAAGGTGACAGTCCAAAAATGATCTCCAATTATTTAAATAGTCTTTCTCAAAATCCAACCCGACAAAATTCTTTACGAACTATTTTTCAAAGATATTTATCGGAAGATGAATTCGAAGAATTACAAGCACAACTTTATACCAGAATCGAAGACGATCCAGATGTTATACAATATCCCGAATTATTAGGCTGGGTATTTATTCAACGTAAAGATTATCGAAATGCTATTCGACAAGCCAAGTCGATCGATCGAAAAATGGATGAAACGGGGATTCGGGTTTACCGAATTGGACAGATTGCAGAAAAGGATAAAGATTATGATGCTGCAATAGTCGCTTACGAATATATTATTGAAGAAAAAGGTTTGGCTTCCGGAATCTATATCGATTCAAAAGAGTCCGCACTCAACTGTAAGCGCAAAAAAGTAGTGGAAGGTTTTGACTATACCGAAGAAGACCTTCGAACATTAGAATCAGATTACGAAACGTTCATTAATGAATTTGGTCGAAATAAAACAACAGCACCAATTATTGCAGAGCTAGCAAACCTGGAAGCGTTTTATCTAAATGATCGCGTAAAAGCAATTAGCCTGCTGAACGAAATGCTTGCTTTCCCCGGTTTAGATCAATATGTATTAGCAAAAGCTAAATTAAGCCTTGCTGATTTTTATTTGATGGATGGAGAGATTTGGGAAGCGACCCTTTTATATTCGCAGGTTGATAAAATCTTCACGGAAGATATCCTTGGTCATGAAGCTCGCTTTAGAAATGCGAAACTATCTTATTTCGCTGGTGATTTTGAATGGGCACAAACACAATTTGATGTACTCAAAGCTTCTACGTCCAAACTAATCGCCAATGATGCGCTTGACTTATCCGTTTTCATTATGGACAACCTAGGTCTTGATTCGACAGTCGCTGCTTTGAAATTATATTCGGAAGCTGACCTACTCGTTTTTCAAAACAGATTTGACGATGCTTTTTCAAAACTAGATTCACTTAAAACTTTCTTCCCAGGGCATGCTTTGGAGGATGATATTTTTTATACGAAATCAAAAATATTCTTCAAACAAAGAAAATTTGATCAGTCTGCAGAAATGCTTCAAAAGATTGTTGACAATTATGCTGACGGAATCCGAGCAGATAATGCTTTATTTGAATTGGCACAATTAAATGAAAGACAGCTTGGCAATCCCGAAAAAGCAAAAGAATTATATGAACGAATATTTATTGAATATTCCGGTAGTACATTTGCCGTTGATGCTAGAAAGCGATATCGATTATTGCGAGGAGATGATATTTAACCATTCGCATTTCTGATTATTCTATTCTTTTAAACTGGCAGGAAATTTAATCTCGAAAAAATCCTATCTTTAAAGACTGTTTTTTTACCTTGAAGGAATCATGATTAATCGTTTGCTTAAATTGCCCCGCCAGCAGTTTGCCATGTATATATGCTGTGGTATGATCATCGCTTTGATTTATTCAAAGTTTGCGTTAACCATTGGGATGATTATTCTTTTACTGATGAGTTTTTTGGAATTTAATACTAAAAAATCTTTTCCCCTTCAGCTAAACTCCACTTTAAAAACAAACATTAAAAAACTATGGCAACAAAAAGACTTTCTTGTAGTCACCTTGTTTTTTTTCATCATTTTAGGCACCTCTTTTTATTCCTCTGATTCCATCTATTTAGCGGAACGTCTTCGAATCAAGCTTCCTTTTTTATTATTACCCTTTGCCTTTATAAGCTTACCTTCTTTTTCAGAGCGACAATATCTTACGCTTTTTTATACACTAATTATTGCTGCAGCATTCAGCGCAGTCTTTGTGAGTTATCATTACCTCCTTAACTTTGAAGCCATCAATAAAAGTTTATTTAGTGGAAAAGCTATCCCTACTCCGACCAATCATATCCGGTATAGTTTGATTATTGCCATGAGCATACTTAGTGGTGTGGCGCTTTGGTGGAAAGGTTTTTATCTAAAGTATAAATGGGAGCGGCACATGCTTTCTGTCTTGAGTTTATTGTTATTAATCTTTTTACATGTGCTTTCTGTGAGAAGTGGTTTAGCGGTTTTTTATATTTCTAGCTTGTTATTAATCCTACGATTTATTTTCTTATCCAAACGATTTCTTTTGGGTGTGCTGATGTTAATCGGGATTTGTGCGACTCCAATTGTTGCCTACCAAACAATACCTAGCCTGCAGAATAAAATCAGGTATATGCAATACGATATCGATCAGTATATGAATGGAAACAGAAAAGGACTATCCGATTCAGAGCGTTTCATTTCGATGGAACTCGGTTTGAAAATTGGTAATAAAAATCCTTTA
>CAYXQH010000422.1:0-5768 GCA_964467425.1 uncultured Saprospiraceae bacterium | reverse complement strand
CTTAATTTCTTCCTCATTGATCTCCTCAGAATAGTCACTGACAAGATTGTTTTCTTCCTTTTCAGTTGTTTCTAAAAAAGGGATATCAGCATTATCAATTATTTGCAAACTTTTTTCTGAATCGAAATAAGGAATTTTTTCCATAATAAATCTTAAACAGCAGAAAGAAGAAAAGGTTCACGATGCGGAATATTTTTTTTATCCTCCCCTATCCATTCGCTCAATTAATGCCATCCCTTATATTTAAATTATTGCACTATGAATATTTATTCCGTCACACAGTTTCTTGTATAAGTAAATTATTCCAGCTCTTTGGCATAGTATTTTTCGGATAGCAATTATATCCAAACAATAATAAAATGCGATTAAAATATTCAACCGGATTCTTTTTCCTGTTCATAGCATTTATTTCAAATGCACAAGTAAGCGATATTATAATAAATGAAGATTGTTCTTTAAAATTGCTTATTGATACGACCAAAAACGTTTATAAAAACTATTCACTGGAATGGAGTTCAGATGGTGAAAAGTTTAAAACAATAGACAAAATAAACCAAGACATTATAAGGTCAGATGGTTCATACAGTTTTCTAAATCATTCACAAACATTCCACAATTATTATAGACTCAAAATGGAAAAGCCTACTGGAGGTTTTCGTCTTTCTAATGTATTTCATTTGAAAAATGATTGCGGAATAGATGGCTATATGGAATTGTATCCCAATCCTGTCTTATCGAACAAAAATCTTTTCATCAAATTTTTCACAGACAAATTGCAAATGAACATTGTCCTTTATAATAATGCTGGTGATCAAGTTAAAACAATGAAAATTGAAACGCCGAAGGAATGGAATTCGATAACAATAGATTTAACAGAGTTAGCGGCTGGGTCTTACTATGTAGAGGTTGGTGATATCGGATTATCTAGCTTTCGAATAAAAGAGGAATTTTAAATGCTGGTCATTAGTTGACTTAGATAATTAAGTTCTTTCTTTACTTGGTTCATCCCTATTAGCCCTCCCGACATACCAGATGTAGCTTTTCTAAATTCTGCACGAACAGTACCTTGTTCAGTTTGGTTTGTGAAAATACGTAGTTTGAAATACTTGACAAAAGCGCCGAAAATTAATCGCATAGTTCGATTCCCTTTACTATACGTACCATTACCAGGAATACCTTCTTTGATCGAATAGCCAGCACTGATCAATCGATCATGAATGATCTGATCCAGATCTTGCTTGGAGCAATTGGAATATATATGAGCAAAGAAGTCTTTATTTTGTTGTTCGTTTTGATAGAAGAATGCCATGCTTTAAATTTTATCAATTATCAAAATAACTTTCAATCTTCTCTCCTGTTTGAATTCGTTTTAATCGATTTTCGAATTCAGCTACTAAAGTACTATCATTTTTTCTGGAATAGATTTCTTTCAACGCTGAAAGTGTCGCTTGATCACTTGGGTTCACGGCTTCTGCTCGTTGAAAATATGGAAGAGCCTGGTCTAATGCTGATAACATTTCAGACTTTTTAGCCATTACACTTCTGAGGCCTTCTGACGTTTGATCGCCTTCCAAAACTTTAATTTCTTTTGTAATTGTTGCAGCATTATTATAATACAGTGCTCCAAGATTATAAAGTGCTGGACCGTAGGTGTCATTTACTTCTAAGGCTTGCGTGAAATAGCTTCTTGATTTTTGAAAATAAGTTTTCGATAAATTGAAATTATTTTTTTGAACTTCTTGCTTCTGCATCTGATTATAGACGTGTCCTAAAGAAGAATATAAAGCTGGATTCTTAGGATTGATCTTTATTGCATTTTCGAGTTTATTCGTTAATTCATTAAGGCTGCCCTTTTCCAGATAATGATTAATTTCTGCTAACATCAATGCTTCATCTTCAGGAAATATTGCTCTACCGTTTTTAATAGCGGAAAGCGCCTTGGTTTCTTTGTCTGATTTCTGGTGAATGGCTGCTAAGCTCGTATAGACTATAGGATTATTATAATTTGCTTCTGCTAGTTGCTCAAAATAACTTAATGCTTCCACCTCATGATTGGATCGCTGTGCAGCTAAAGCCGTTCTAAAAAGATGTTGATTGTATTCATTAGGTTTTGATAAAATTGAAATATGATTCTGCTTGTTTAAAAAATTTCGGATATCGATAATTTTTTCAAAAGAAGTAAAAGCTTTTTCATAGGACTCTATGTTATAGGCTACAATACCTTCGTTTGAAATAAATGTAGCTGTTTTTAAAAGCTCATCACAGGCATCACTTTTATCCCATTTTTTATCGCTTTTATTAACGGCATTTGAAAAAGCTTCGTATGCTTTTAGGGATGCTTCTGGATACTTAGGGAGATGGTTATTATTAACCAAGAATATTTTATAATCTGAAAAAGCAATTTCATTATAAATTTCTCCAGCCTTCATCCATATTTTTACTTCTTTCTTAGCATCCTTTTTTGCAATTTTAGAAATTGCGTTTTGAATAGAATGGAGTGCATCATCCAAATTTTTTGTCTCTTCTGACTGTTGGTATTTATCAAAAGATTTTTTGGCTTTTTTATAAAAATCAGATGCACTTTGTGCGATTAATCCGGTTTGACTAAAAATAAAAAGACAACAAAGGCTAAGAATCAATTTTTTCATAATGAAAATTTTATTGATAAAGGAATAAGACCTACTTTTTAAGACCTATTATATTGATCTTAAAAAGCAGGTGTTGTGCAAAAAGCACTATGGGCAGGAAAATAAAAAGATTTATTCAATACAGAATGAAAATAGACGTCAAAAATGGATTATTCTTCCGGTTTTTCATCCTCCTCTTCTGTTTCATTCTCTTTTGTCGTTTCTTCTTCAGTTGTATTTTCTGTTGTTTCTGCACTAGACTCTTCAGTAACCTCAGTAGCTTCTGCGTCTACAGTCTCTTCCTCCTCTTCTTTAAACACCACAGCAACATCTGCAATAGCATCGCCTTCATCTAGTCTGATTAATCGAACGCCCTGAGTTGCTCTTCCCATGACTCGCATATCCAGCACATGCATACGTATGACAATTCCAGAACGGTTAGAAATCATTAAGTCATCAGATTCGGTCACTGCTTTGATAGAAATAAGGTGACCCGTTTTATCCGTTACATTAAGTGTTTTGACTCCTTTTCCTCCCCTATTTGTTACACGATAATCATCCAAAGAAGATCGTTTACCATTTCCTTTTTCAGAGACGACCAATACAGTTAGATTTGGATCTGAAGGATCAACACTAATCATTCCTACGACTACATCATTCTCCATTTTATCAGAAAGCTTGATCCCTCTAACTCCAGCTGCCGAACGACCCATTGGTCGTACTTTACTTTCAGGGAATCGGATAGCACGTCCACCTTTATTGGCAATAACTATTTCATTCTGACCATTCGTTAAGCGAGCTTCTAAAAGCATATCGCCTTCATTAATGGTGATGGCATTGATACCATTTACTCTAGGTCTTGAGAAGGCTTCAACGAGTGTCTTTTTGATTAAGCCTTTCTTTGTACAGAAAACGATAAAGTTATTATTAATGAATTCTTCATTTTTAAGATCTTCAATAATAATGTAGGCTTTAACTTTATCTTCTTTAGGCAAGCTAATGATATTCTGAATGACTCGACCGGAGGAAGCTTTAGAAGCTTCTGGAATTTCATAAGCTCTTAACCAGAAACATCGACCTTGCTCTGTGAAGAGTAATAGGTAATTATGTGTGGTTGCCAGGAACATGTGTTCGATAAAATCTTCATCTCTCGTTTTGCTTCCTTTAGAACCGCGTCCACCACGACCTTGTGCTCGATATTCTACAGATTTTGTTCTTTTGACATATCCAAGATGAGAAATAGTAATCACTACTTCTTCGTCAGGAATCATATCTTCAATACTAATATCTCCGGCTGCATAATTAATTTCTGTTCTTCGCTCATCACCAAATCGTTCTTTCACTTCAACTAGCTCTTCTTTGATAATATCTCTTTGCATACCTTCATCTGCAAGAATTGCTTTGAAATGCGCAATCTTCTTTTGCAATTCATCATATTCCTCCCGCACTTTATCTCTTTCCAGACCTGTCAATTTCTGAAGACGCATCTCCAATATTGCTTTCGCCTGAATTTCGCTCAATTTGAATTTAGTCATTAAGCCATTCTTCGCTGCTTCCACTGTTTTGGATGCGCGAATCAGCGCAATAACTTCATCAAGATGATCTAGAGCAATTAATAAACCTTCCAGGATATGTGCTCGCTCTTCTGCTTTGTTTAAATCAAATTGGGTTCTTCTAACAATAACCTCTAACCGGAATTTGATAAACTCAACCAGCATGTCCTTAAGATTAAGTACAACTGGTCTTCCATTTACAAGCGCAATGTTGTTAACACCATAAGAAGTCTGGAGCGGCGTATACTTATAAAGTTGAGAAAGAATCACATTCGCCATTGCATCACGTTTGACTTCAATGACAATCCGCATACCATTTCGATCGGATTCATCCCGAATATCACTAATTCCTTCAATCCGTTTAGAGTTAACTAATTCTGCAATTTTTATAATTAACTGCGCTTTATTAACCTGATATGGAATTTCATTAACAATGATCGTTTCCTTTCCAGATTTTCCTTCTTTAATGTCCACTCTTGCACGAACAACGACCTTCCCTCTACCTGTTTCGAATCCTTCTCTTACACCAGAAACACCATAGATAATTCCACCTGTTGGAAAATCAGGTGCTTTAACATGGGTCATTAATTCTTCTATAGTAATATCAGGGTTCTCAATAGTCGCAATGGTACCATCTACTACCTCTGTAAGATTATGTGGTAGCATATTCGTTGCCATACCAACAGCAATTCCTGAAGCTCCATTAATGAGGAGATTTGGAATTTTAGAAGGTAAGACGGTAGGTTCTTTTAAAGAATCATCAAAATTAAGCTGAAAATCAACGGTATTTTTTTTAATGTCATCCAGCATTTCATCGCTAATCCGTTGAAGTCTGGCTTCCGTATAACGCATTGCTGCTGGGCTATCGCCATCAACAGAGCCAAAGTTTCCCTGACCATCTACTAAGGGATATCTCAAAGACCAACCCTGGGCCATTCTTACCATAGCATCATAGACGGAGCTATCACCATGCGGGTGGTATTTACCAAGCACCTCTCCTACTACTCTTGCTGATTTTTTATGTGATTTGTTGTACCGTAGACCTAAGTCCTCCATGCCGTAAAGGATTCGACGATGAACGGGTTTTAGACCATCTCTAACATCTGGTAATGCTCTGGAAACAATGACGGACATTGAATAATCAATGTAAGCCGCTTTCATTTCTTCCTCAATACTAATTGGGATAATTCTATCTTCTGAAGCCATTTATAAAAGTCTGGTTAATTGTATGATTAGCTGTTATAATTCAGCTTTGATTATTGTCGCGTAAAGGTAAGAAATTTAAGGGCATTTTCTCAATAAATTGACCCCTAGATCGGTAGAATAATGAATAAAAAAAAGAGGTCAAAACATTAACTAAAACGCCTGAAAATCACTCTAAAAAAGCTAAAATGGTCATCACGACACGATATTAGCAATTTGACTCCTTTACAAACGAAAAAGAAGAAGATAAGTTTCTCAAAAAAAGAAAAGAAAAGATCAGGATATAAATGACAAAAAGCGGCAACCCTTAGTGGATTACCGCTTTAAATTTGGTTTTAAATAGTTTAAAAAATTAAGTATTATTCTTTCATGGCCACTTTATAAG
>CAYXQH010000421.1:0-5785 GCA_964467425.1 uncultured Saprospiraceae bacterium | reverse complement strand
TGCCTCATTCAAAACAAAATTTTCTCACTTTCGCTCAATCATAGAATTTTAAACATGCTCTAAACAGCTTCTAAATATCGACCTAAAATTTACCTCAATTCCTAATAAACATAGGAGTTGTAGCTGGCAAAGGAGGACAATCAACTATTATCAAAGCTGGGTCATAATCGTCTTCATCTCCCCCAAAATCCATCGTGCCGGGAGTCCCAGGATCGCTATCATCAATGTTATTATCTGTGGCTAACTCATTCGTGGTGCCATCATTGATATTCGTGAGCGGATCGTCTTCATCTATTCCTCCGTCAGCAGCTACTATTTCTGCATTATTAATGGATTGTCCTACAAAACCACTGTTGATTGATAAGGTAATAGACAAGGTTGTCGAATCTCCTTTTCCAATAAAAGGAATGGTTCTGCTTGCAACCTGAGGGCTACTCGAAGTCCAATTTCCATCATTCAATTGCATTTCTAGTGGAATGTAATCTTGAATCACAACGTTTGTCGCATCTATGCTACCTTGATTGTAAACTGTGATTTCAAAAGTCACATCATTTCCACCATAATAAGGTGCTGGAGAAAAGACTTCTTTTATCAGTGCTAAATCGAACTTTCCTACTTCAATGGTTTTGAACGCTTCGTCGTCTTGCACAGGAGTAGAACCAGCATTATCTGGCTCAGAATCAATGTCATTTTCTTCGTGTTCAGTGACTTCTGCTAAGTTGAAAATGGTAGTAGCACTATCCAACCGCGTTTCAATCAACAAAGTATCTATTCTTCCATTTCGCATAAATCCAATATCCCAATCTCCGGTTACAGGATCGTAAGTACCAAGCGTTGTGGTAGAACTAATATAGGTCACTCCAGCGGGTAAATCATCATTAACAACCACTCCTCTGGCATCCAGTGGAATCGAATCGCCGGCTAAGGTTCTATTTTCTAAAATAATAATATAAGTTACCGTGTCTCCAGGAATAAAAGATGTATTGTCTGGAACAGATACCCCGTTGTCAAGTATGTCTTTTTCCAATTCGAGATCAATAAAACAATCTTTTCCTTCTATTTCGAGGGTATCTGAAGTTGCAGCACAGCCCTGAAGATCCGTAACTTCTACATAGAAACTATGCGTACCTAATCCACTGAACTCAATTGTATTGACATCATTCGCTATCGGGGTTGAAGTTCCTCCTGTAATTTGAAACCAAGTATAGGTTTCAAATCCAAGTGTGGTAGCAATTGTCAAAGTATCAATTCCTGCACAAAAGGTGGTATCTCCAAATAATAATATCAAAGGTTCAGGACTTGGTTGTATGAAAACACTATTTTCCCCTAAGAGAGAACAGCCCAAGTCATCAGTCGCAGTGATCGAATAAATGCCTGAGTTATTTACTGTAATGCAGGTCATGCCAGTTGTACCAGGAATATCAATGCCATCTCTTTGCCATGTAAATATTGTTGCGGCTCTTGGGTCCTCTACACAAACCATCGCTGTCTCAGCAGAACCGTCGCATAATAGATTATCATCCACCGTTACGATTAATGGAGATTCCGTATCCCTAACCCCAATTGTAAACATAGTATCACTACTACAGCCGACACTATCTGTGAGGTTTATTAAATAAGTTGTAGCAATGGTAGGTGAAACCCTTATAGTGTCACATACAGTTAAGTTATTACAAATTGGCAGCGTGAGCATATCACCAGAAACAACTGAAATTCCCTCAAATATTCCTGTATGGTTGTTTAAAATTACCGCTTCATCTCCCAAGCATATTTCTTCGGGATATTCCAAATTAAAGGTAAAATTTGGATCGTTTTCTTCTTTTTTGAAACGAGCGGTTAAGGAATTAAAACAAGAAAAATTTGAGTTGGAACTCAGATCCATTCTAATTGTTTCTTCATCAGTGATACAAAGTTCAAAATTTAAATCAGCGTATCCTCCGACGGTATCTAAGGAAATATTTTGAAGGGCAAAAAATGAATTATTTACATCTAAAAGTCGTATAAAATCATATCGACTAAAATCAAAGCCACTAGAAGGATCAGTTGGATCTATGATATTGCCATCAATATCTTCAAAAATAAAGTGGTCAAATATATTTACACAAATACTATCCTCTGGACCACATAGGAAAACATCATTCTCAGTGTTAGTTAAAGTAATTGCGGAACAATTTAATGTTAGGGTAAACGGAATGGTACATGTTGGATCTGAACTTAAAGGAAATTCGTAAGTCGCTTTGAAGATCCCATCTGGAGAACATTGGATATACTCACCAAAATAAAAGAGATAAGCATAAGAGACGGTGTCTCCTGATCCGTTTTCATATTTTTCAAAATAAGCATCTAACTCGTCGATTCCGAAACTAAAATATTCATCTACAATAAGCGGATTGCCTGCTCCATCAGTAAGTGATGAAAAAACTGGATTTGTTTCAAAAAAATCGTTAACACCTATATTATTTGAAATGTCGCCAAATAATGGATTTGATTCTGTGCATTCTATTTCAAGTTCTCCGTCATAGTTATTTCTACAAAGTTCTATTGTATCGCTTAAACTAGAACCAAATAAGTTTGAATTCGAAATTTCTATCGGAAACGACTCTGAACCACATTCACAACCCGCGTTATCTGATAATTCTAAAATGAACCCATCGTACAAACAAAAATCAGCAGTCCCAAAATCAAATGCTCCATTGATTTGAATGGTCTCGCCAGCAAGAATCACTTGGTTGATTTGGTCAGCACCAATCAAAGAATCTGTAGTAAGATCAAGCATACCATCGTTATCCACATCTCCAAAAATCCTTACAGAAGCTTGACCAGCAGGAAAGTCATCAATTAAATTATTATTGGTCACATTCATTTGATAAGTTACCATTGGATCGCTACTGCCACAAACTTGAGCGTCCCAATTTACATTAATATTGGAAGAGGCTAAAGCACTAATTAAATTAACTCCAAATTCAGTATTCAAAGAAGTATTAATACGTAAACTACAATCTTCCTGACTATCAAAGAATTCACAAACTCTTTCTTGTTCGAAAAGTGTTTGAAGGAAAAATGGATAAATTCCGCATGGGGTGTCTTCATCAACATCAACCTCAAAATTAAAACTAAAAACCCCTCCTTCTGGGACACCAGCCGGCATGAAAAAACAATATTTTGTAACCCCAACTCCAACTGAATCTTCCACAATGGATGGATTCCATGTGCTTGGATTAAAGAAGTTGAAACTCCCTGGCACCAAAGGAATAGTATCTGGTATTGTTATACAAACCAATTCATCGGGACTGGTTGGGAACGGACCTTCATTCAATATATTTGCCTCAAATATTTCCTGACCTTCACAGGTAGAAAATCGAGAAGGTTCTAAGAAAACTAAATAATCATTTACAATAAAAGTATCTAATCCAAACAAGGAAATACGTGGAGAAGTATTTAAGTTAGAAAAGATTGACTCTCCACAAATATTAGTTCCACTCGCTTGGAATTGCATAATTGAACCTTCCTGATAACTACAAGTTGGAACGCCTTCAAACCTTAGGAAAACTCTATTGGTAGTCGGATCTGCACTGATGCCTGGTAGTGTTTGATCTACGTCAAGAGGTGGTGCAAGGTCTGTGAGTACAAATTGATTACCCATAAATAAATCCGTGACTCCAGTAGCAATCGGATCTGCAATAGGCACAGGTGTTCCTCCAACTGGCCATTCTAAAGTAAAACTACCGGGAGCAAACTGAAAACCAGATCCTAAGGGTAGATAAACGAAAATGCTATCTAAAAAAGCAGGTCCCTGACGTACATTTTTAATTTCTATGGTATATTCTGTTGGGGTACAATATGAAACTTCTCCTGAAACTGGTTCTGTAAAGTCTAATTGTAATTGTGGATCTAATATTTCAAAATAAGCTTCTTCATATACCGAAGGACAGGTAAACTGATCATAGCTTGCAATTTGAATATCAGAAGGCAAGCGAGCACATTCCCACCCACTATAAAATCCGATAGTATCTACGCCGCAACTCGCCGCATTGAGACATACTTCAAGATCAACAAAAGCTCCTGGCTCTAACATCTCATCTAAATCTATTAATGCTTGATTGAGTGCTGGAGCACCAACTGGTAAGATGTTTAAATTAACTGCACCTGGATTTTTAGTAACCGAAGCATAACTTGCAAAACCACTAAGATTTTCGAGCCCTAACCATGTAATAGGTGCTTCTGACCCACCTGTGTTTTCAACTCTTACATCAAAACAAAAATTACCTGAAGTAGCTGTTTGAAAAAAGGGAGCGACTGTAATTCTTATATCAGCAGGTGGTGGCGGTGGAGTTGTTACAATAATTTCATTGGTCCCATTTACATTATCTATTCGATTGTTAAAACAGTTTGGGTTGTTTTCCAAATTTCCTAAATGCCGATAGTAAATATTATAAAAAGTACCTACATCGGTTGTAATCACATCATTTGAGGCACAATTTCTAAAGTGATTAAATGTAAACATCGCTAAAGTGTCTCCCGAGTTTGCAAAATCAGTACAAACAGGAGGATAGACTGCTGGATCGATTTCAAACACATAACAAGTATTCGCGCCAGAAAGGTAAGTTCTTGAAGGGACTACTGGTATTAATCCTGAATCAGCAACTCGAATCATAAAACTGGTCTCATCCACCTCTCCTTCTGTACATACAACTATTGAATCTAAAGCATTGACGACTCTAAACTCGTTTGGAAATCCGTCAGTATTTGATGTTGAAAAAATATTGGCTCCTGGTGTAATTAATCCGGTAAAACTCGCCGTACAAAAATCGCTAAAACTTGCTTCCCCTATCCCATGCATAGCATAATTATAGTTTGAAATACGATCATTGATAGCATTACATTCCATAAAATCCATAATGTCTGGGGCATCATCATAAACAGACCATATTGCTTGATTAATAGTAGGTGAAAATACTCCTGTACTATTGACATTTGCAATAACTCCATACCCAGTCAGACGAACAGTATCACCCAAATCAAGTGGCTGTGATAAGCAATCACTTAAGTCAAACTCGTAACCAAAAATAGTGCGAATGACAAATGGATCTTGAAAACTAATCTGATCGTCTGATCTGTTTTTATTTAAAATCCCACAAACTCCACTGATGGTCGTGCCTGTTGAAACATCGACTACTTCAAATTCCGCAACCAAACTATCTAATAGAAAAAGGCTACTATTTTGACCAATATGTAATTTCAATGAATCATAACCATCGCCTCTAATCACTCCTTCTGTACAAATAAAAAATGAGTCGCAAGAGACAAAATTGTTGAGCGAAACACCAGGAGTATTTTCGTCAACCATACTCGTCATGTTTTTATCCGTATAACCAAAGCTGGTTCTACTTACATCATATTTCGTAGTGTTAACCCAATCGCAAGTACAACCTAAACGAACTGTACTACGAGTGAATGTACAAAACGTGGCTTCTGGAGTATTATTTAGCGGAATTCTACAGCCACAATCAGGTAAAACATCATCACAATTTAAATAAGTAATAGGAGTCCAATCAATTATATCATTTACACATAACAAATTTGTCATATTGACAATTAGGTTGGTCTGTGTGGCAATATTTGTCCTATTAATAGATTGCGTCGTTATATAAAGCGTATCGTTTACAATATTAATATTAGCTGCTGGTATGGCTGCCCCTCCCCAAGTTGCACTATTAACTTGAATACCGTTTGGGATCGGAAGCTCATATTCCAAAGAGTAATTACTACAGGAAGAACTCGGAGA
>CAYXQH010000420.1:0-5785 GCA_964467425.1 uncultured Saprospiraceae bacterium | reverse complement strand
TATTTATTAAACCTCCTTTCTGCTCATATATTTTTTCATATTATTATAGATGAATAATGATTGTTGTTTATTATGCTTTTTTGGATGACTTCAAATCTGCTCAAATATCTAAAAAATACGCCTTTCCATTATTTTATAGGAAGAGATTAGATAAGTTTCGGTTTAAAAAAGATTCTTCAATTTCGATCTTAGGGAAATTAATTTTAAGGAGCTGCCTAAGAAAAGAATTTGACTTTATATGGGATATGAATTTTCTTATCACTAAATATGGTAGGCCATATATTCCTAATGCTAATTTTGATTTCAATATTTCTCATTCAAAAAATCTAGTAGTTTGTGCCATTGTCCGAAATGGAAGGATTGGTATTGATACAGAATACATTAAGGATGTTGATCATACTGAATTTTATAATTGTTTTACAAGAGAAGAAATAGAAAAAATAGAATCCGCTTCAAATCCATTACCTGTTTTTTATGAATGCTGGACTAGAAAAGAAGCGATATTAAAAGCATTAGGGACAGGATTAAATGATAAAATGAACACTATAAACACCACTGAATCTGTATCAATATTCAACGAAGATATTTTTAAATTAAAGCAAGTGCATTTAGGAGATAATCTTATGTGTCACTTTGCTATCCAATCTGAAACTGATAACCCATCTATTAATAAGAGCGATTGTATTATTCGACGCGTTTATTCATTCGATTTATAATTAGGAGAATTCGAGCCTTTAAATGCAACTTCTTAAAAAGATTTAGTTCGACCTGCTACTTTGGGGATTATACTAGAATCCTCAAACCCATCCTGATGCTCAATGTTATAAATTGAGCTTTCATATAAATTTCATCAAAAAAACTCAACTTTTTAAAAACTTAGGTGTTTAACTAAAAAATAGTTGCATATGCATCTAAAATGACTACCTTTGCGACTCTTTTAATTATTGAATGATGAAATTACCAGAAATATACCAATCAGTTATGCCCTGGATCGGAAAAACAGGGAAGTGGATGGGGAGTTTTATTGCGGAGAAATTCAAACAACACCAATTGAATTTAACGATTGAGCAATGGGTAGTTTTAAAAGTATTATTTGAAGAAGATGGTCTGGTTCAAAATGACCTCGCAGAAATGACGCATAGGAATAAAACCTCTTTAACGAGATTGATTCATACTATGGAAAAGTATCATTTAATTACGCGCGTCCAGGATGATAAGGATAAGCGAGTCAATCGAATTTATTTGACCAAGCGTGGACGAAAAATCTTTGAATCGACCTTTCCAATAATGGAAGAAGTGAAAAATGATCTACAGAAAGGATTAACCAAAAAAGAAATTAAATCATTGATTTCGACGCTTCAAAAAGTACAAAACAACATCAAAAATCACGCAAGGATAAAGAACAATTGTTCCTCAAACTAATTAACTATGGTCAGAAAAATTGTATTAGTACTCATTGGGATTCTCCTTATTGCAGGAGCATTATTTCTGAATAAGGTAATGGCAGATAATAAAAAAACGCCAAAGCCAAGAGTGAAAAAAATAGAGACAGGAGTTTTTACAGAAGTGGTTACGAATAAGGATATACCCATCAATATAACGACTAGTGGGAATCTAACTGCTAAAAATAAAGTAGAAGTATTCTCTGAAGTACAGGGTATTTTTGAAAATTCTGCACGTAGTTTTAAGCCTGGTGTTTACTACAAAGAAGGGGAGATGCTATTGCAAATTAATAGTGATGAACATAGAGCAACGCTTCGTTCTCAAAAAAGCAACCTGTATAATCAAATCGTTTTATTGTTACCTGATCTTCGCTTAGATTACCCTGAGGCATTTCCAAATTGGGAAAATTACGTTAGTCAATTTAGCATGGATGCTCCTGTGAAGCCATTGCCAGAGTCGACCTCCAATAAAGAGAAAATGTATATCGCCGGGAAAAATATTTTGACAACTTATTATAATGTCAAAAATCAGGAAGAACGATTGTCGAAATATATTATCGTAGCTCCATACTCCGGGATTTTGACGGAAGCTTTAGTCGATAAGGGGGCTTTGATTCGTCAGGGGCAAAAATTAGGTGCGTTTATAAATCCAAATATCTTTGAATTGGAAGTCGCTGTAAACACCTCTTATGCAGATTTACTACAAGTAGGAAAGCAGGTAGGCTTACATGATGTAGAAGGTACAAAAACGTGGAAAGGAAAGGTAGCGAGGGTAAATCCTAGCGTTGATCAAACGACCCAAACGATTCAGGTATTTATTAGCGTGTCCGGAAAGGGGCTTAGGGAAGGGATGTACATGGAAGCTGACCTTAAAGCGAAAGAGGAAAAAAGTACCTACGAAATTTCAAGAAAACTATTAATCGATAACAATAAATTATTTGTTGTGAATGATTCTTTATTGGATTTAGAAACTGTCGTTCCTGTTTTCTTTAAAGAAAGCACTGTAGTAGTCAAGGGCTTAGAAAATGGAACGGAGATTTTAGCGAAAGCGGTACCAGGTGCTTATGCAGGTATGCGGGTCAAAAAAATAAATAACTAAGCAAAATTACTTGAAATAATAATTATGAAATCGATTTTAGCTTATTTTATAAAATATCCGGTAGCCGTTAATATCATCATGATCGCTGTAGCAATCTTTGGTGTTATGGGGGCTTCCTCTGTGAAGTCTTCCTTCTTTCCATTGAATGAGTCAAATATTATCAATATTTCGGTAGCCTATCCAGGTGCATCTCCGATCGAAATGGAAGAAGGGGTTGTTTTAAAAATTGAAGATAACCTGAGAGGCTTAGTAGGGATTGATCGGGTGACATCGACCTCTTCAGAAAATACTGCAACAATTACTGTCGAAACATTTGAAGATGCGGATATAGATGTTGTTTTAGCAAACGTGAAAAATGCAGTAGATCGAGTACCGAATTTTCCAATAGGAATGGAGCCGCCAATTATTGCTAAACGGGAGAACGTAAACGAAGCAATTGCTTTTACGATCAGCGGTGATAAGGTGCCTTTGAAAACGATGAAAAATATCGCTCGAAATGTAGAAAGTGATGTAAGAGCCTTGGAAGGTATTTCGCAAGTAGAGCTTTCTGGATTTCCGACGGAAGAAATTGAAATTGCTGTTCGAGAGCAAGATTTACGAGCATTTAATTTGACTTTTGATCAAGTAGCACAAGCGGTAGCCAATGCGAATATTTTGACCACTGGTGGAAATATTAAAACTTCGACAGAAGAATATTTAATCAGAGCGAATAATCGATCTTATTATGGAGATGAGTTAGATTATATTGTCGTACGAGCTAATCCATCTGGAGAAATTATTCGATTAAAAGATATAGCAACGGTTCGAGATCGTTGGTCTGAAAACCCTGATCGACTTTATTATAATGGAAACACCGCAATTCAGTTTAGAGTTTCTACGACCAATAGTGAAGATCTTGTTGATGCTGCCGATCAGACAATAGCTTATATTGAAAAGTTTAACAAACAATATGATAATGTACAACTTTCGGTAACTAGAGATGCGTCGGTTACTATTAAACAAAGAACCGCCTTATTGGCTGAAAATGGTGCAATAGGAATCCTTTTAGTATTGATTTTTCTTTCCTTATTCTTAAAACCGAGTTTAGCCTTTTGGGTGGCAGTTGGATTACCTTTTGGGTTTTTTGGAATGTTTATTCTTGCTCCGAATTTGATAACCATTAATGTGCTATCGCTTTTCGGGATGATCATCGTAATTGGTATTCTAGTTGATGACGGGATCGTAATTGGTGAAAATATTTATCAACATTATGAACGAGGTAAGACTCCAATCCGTGCAGCAATTGATGGCACGATGGAGGTGATTCCGCCAATTGTTTCAGCGATTTTAACAACGATTATCGCTTTTTCAACCTTCTTTTTCTTACAAGGAAGAATAGGTATTTTTTTTAGTGAGGTTTCAGTTGTTGTGGTATTAACGCTTTCTATTTCGCTGATTGAAGCCTTGATTATTTTACCTGCACACGTTGCACACTCCAGAGCCTTAAAAAAAGATGCAAAACCATTTATCCTAAATATTTGGGCAGATAAGCTGATGAACTTTATGCGGGATAGAATTTATGCACCCATCTTAAAATTATTTTTAACGAATAAATTTTTCGGATTCAGTATTCCAATAGCTCTATTTATTGTGACCGTCGGAGCTATTTCAAGCGGTTTAATAAAGATCACCTTCTTTCCTTCTATTGCTAGTGATCGAGTAAGTATTACACTTCGGATGCCACAGGGTACACCGGAAGTAATGACGGATTCTTTGGTAACAGTTATCGAACGAGCAGCTTGGAGAATTAATGAAGTTTACACAGAAAAACAAAGTGGGAATCAGCAGGTAGTTATAAATACTATTCGTCAAATTGGACCTGGTACTTCGAATGCCTCTTTAACCGTAAATTTATTGCCCGGAGAATCAAGGGATTTTACCTCTGAAGAAATTACGAATGCCATTGAGAAAGAAGTCGGAGCCTTATATGGCGTAGAAAGTCTTGAGTATGGATCAGGATCCAACTTTGGTGGAAAGCCAATTTCTGTTTCTTTGATTAGTAATAATATTCAGGAAATAAAAGCAGCAAAAATTGCACTTAAATCTGCTTTGAATGATCATGAAAAGCTAAAAGATGTTTCAGATAATGATCCTTCAGGAATAAAGGAGATTAATTTGGAATTAAAACAAAATGCCTATCAATTAGGACTGAATTTAAATACCGTCATGTCACAAGTTAGAAGCGGATTTTTTGGACGATCAGTACAACGATTTCAAAGAGGAAGAGATGAAATACGAGTTTGGGTCCGTTATGATAAAGCAGGTAGAAATTCCATCAAGAACCTGGATGATATGTGGATTGTCACCAACACAGGAAATCGAGTGCCCTTATCGGAGATTGCGACCTATTCTATTGAACGAGGAGAAATTTCTATTAATCATTTAGAAGGACGACGGGAAATAAAAGTGGAAGCCAATTTGAAAAATAATAAAGAAAGTGCTCCGGAGATTTTAGGTGAACTTCAAAATTCTGTTATCGCTGATATTTTAGCACGATACCCGAGTGTAACGACTTCTTACGAAGGGCAAAATCGAGAAGCAGGAAAAGTTGCCAATTCTGCCGGAACCGTTTTACCAATCATCTTATTATTGATTTATGTAGTCATTGCCTTTACCTTCCGATCTTTTTCGCAACCCTTATTATTATTTATTTTGGTGCCTTTTAGTTTGATTGGTGTTGCATGGGGGCACTATCTACACGGGTTTCCAATCAATATGTTATCCTGGTTAGGAATTATCGCATTGATAGGAATTGTTGTAAATGATGGACTCGTACTTATTGGAAAATTCAATAGCTTTTTAAAGGAAGGCATGAAGTTCGAAGATGCTTTATATGAAGCAGGTAAATCCAGGTTTAGAGCCATCTTTCTAACGTCTCTGACGACTATTGCGGGCTTGGCACCTTTAATTTTAGAAACAAGTCGACAAGCACAGTTTCTTATTCCGATGGCAATTTCTATTTCTTATGGAATCTTTATTGCTACTTTCTTGACGCTTTTATTACTACCTCTTTTGCTGTCCGTTAATAATTATATAAAAGTTGGAGGAAAGTGGCTGTGGACAGGAAAACAGCCAAATAGAGAAGAAGTAGAACGAGCTATTAAAGAAAAAGAATCCGAAGCAGAAGCATTGATTGATTTATAAAAATAAAAAGTATCAAATTTAAAATACAGATGAAAAATATTTTAAAACTAAAAAATATGCT
>CAYXQH010000419.1:0-5787 GCA_964467425.1 uncultured Saprospiraceae bacterium | reverse complement strand
CGATCGCGGAGCAGGCGGGTTTTTAATTCAATATTTTTTTTCCTATTTTAAGCCCTCATTTAAAACGCCCAGACATCGCATGGTAGAACTCGCTGGAATTATCGTATTAGGAATATTTGCGCAATGGATTGCCTGGAGGACTCGTGTTCCTGCAATTCTCCCTTTAATTATTATTGGACTCTTGGTTGGTCCTATTTCTACCTATTGGACAACTGATGGTAGTAAATGGATTGAGCCTATTTACGAGGCGGGAAATGGACTTTTTCCGGGGAAATCTCTTTTTTACTTTGTATCCTTGTCGATTGGTATTATACTTTTTGAGGGAGGGCTGACGCTGAAGATGAAAGAAATAAAAGGCCTTCGAAATGCGATCCTCCGACTGATTTCCCTAGGTTCTCTGGTCACCTTTGCTGGGGCTGGAATTGCTGCCCATTTTATTATGGACTTAAATTGGTCCATCTCGTTTTTATTTGCAGGCTTAATTATAGTGACGGGGCCAACAGTAATTGCACCTATTCTTCGAAATGTTCCACTCAGTAAAAACATCGGTACTGTCCTAAAATGGGAAGGGATCCTCATTGACCCGATTGGAGCATTGGTGGCGGTATTGGTATTTGAGTTTATCATTGCAGGAGAGGGAGTTGGCTTTACTATTCATGCCTTGCAAGCTTTCGGAAAAATTGTCCTCATAGGAGCCAGTATTGGTTTTACCTCTGCTTATCTCTTGTATTATTTAATCAAACAAAAATTGATTCCGCATTATTTACTGAATGTCTTTTCATTGGCTTTAGTATTGGCAGTTTTTGTAGCCTCTGATTTGATGGCACATGAATCAGGACTTTTGTCAGTAGTTGTAATGGGTATGGTTTTAGGAAACCTGGATGTTCCAGAGGTGAAAGGGATTTTAGATTTTAAAGAATCCCTAAGTGTTCTCTTAATCTCCATGCTTTTTATATTGCTCTCAGCAAATATGGATGTTGATCATTTGACTTTGCTATTGGATTGGAAATGTTTAGCCTTATTTGCAGTAGTGGTTTTTGTCCTTCGTCCTATTGGAGTATTTTGGAGTACGCATAAAAGTGAATTGACTACCAATGAAAAATCATTTATTAGTTGGGTTGGTCCCAGAGGAATTGTAGCAGCAGGTATCGCTTCTTTATTTGGATTGAAGCTGGTTGAAAAAGGATACGTTGGATCAGAATATATTACACCACTTGTTTTTATGATTGTGTTGGGGACCGTTTTATTAAATGCAACAACCGCAAGATTAGTAGCTAAATGGTTAGGGGTCATTCAAGATAATTCAGATGGTGTGATGATTGTGGGAATTAATCGGGCCTCTAAATTTATTGCAAGTTATCTTCAGAAAACAGGACGAAATGTGGTCTTAATTGATAATAATGATAAGAGTGTTGAAAAAGCGCAAAAGGATGGTTTACAAGCATATAAAAATAATATCTACAGTGATCACATGAGTGATAATATGGAGTTTTTAGATGTTGGTTATTTGTTAGCGATGACGAGTAGCCCGGATGTGAATAAATATGCAGTAAATAAGTTTCACTCAGAGTTTGGGGAGAATGGAACCTATCGTTTGGTTTCTCCAGATGAAATGAAAAAAGATATTAGCGAGATTCCTGATGAAGGATTATTTTCAAAAGCAGATGATTATATCAATCTTATGGAAGTAGTTCGGGATTATCCGAATTATAATGAGATCAGTCTGGAGTCAGAAGATCACTTTAGAAAAGTAATCGAACAAATCAATGATAAAATTAAAAGTATTCCGTTGTTTATTAAAAAAGGAGAGAATGGTAAAGTGCTGATTCTTACTGCAAATGCTAAAAATTTGAATGTCGACCAAGGAGATATTTTAGTTTATGCTGGACAGCAGATTACTTTTGAAAAACCGAATGACGTACCGCCTGTTGAGCACTAAAATTAAAATCTGTTGTATTAGTAGTGAAAAAGAAGCGCAGTTGGCGCTTCAATATGGAGCAGATGCTTTAGGTCTGGTTAGTGAAATGCCCAGCGGACCTGGAATTATTTCTAACGAATCTATTCAAGCGATTATTCAATCGCTTCCAACTACCATAAATACTTTTCTTTTAACCAGTAAGCAGAATGCCGCTTCCATCATTCAACAATACCAACTCTTTCAACCACAAACCATTCAGCTGGTTGACGAACTCCGGGAAGGAACATTACAAGAATTAAAAAAGGAACTTCCAAACGTCAACTTGATTCAAGTAGTGCACGTGCTGGATGAATCTTCTATCGATTATGCTTTATGTAAAAGCGAATATGTTGATGCTATTTTATTAGACTCTGGCAATCCGAACCTTAAGGTAAAAACATTGGGTGGTACAGGAAAAACACATAATTGGGTAATCAGCAGGAAAATTATCGAAGCGATTAAAAAACCAGTTTGGCTCGCCGGCGGATTGAATCCTTCAAATGTACGTGAAGCAATTGAACGAGTACAACCTTATGGCGTAGATCTATGTAGTGGAGTCCGAACGAATGGGGATTTAGATGAAAAAAAATTGAGCGCTTTTGTAAAAGCTAGTAGACAGGTAGACAGGTAGAAGAGAATAAGTTTATTAATTACCAGATTACCTTTTACTCTACGATTTTGCGTTCTGCTATTTTCTTTTCGATGATTGGAGATTTGGAACCTTTCTCTAAAGCTTTTTGCCAGTAACTTACAGCTTCTTCGGTATCTTTTAATTGATAAAGAATATCGCCATATTGATCTAGAATTGCAGGAGCTTGATCGCCACCATTATCCAATGCTTTAGAAACCCATTCTTTGGCTGCTTTATATTCTTTCATGCGATATAAAATAGCGCCGTAGGTGTTTTGGTAAAGCGGATGATTTGGTGCCAGCTCATTGGAAAGGGCAGACATGGATTTTGCTTTGTCGAGATCTTTATTCTGTAATGCCAGGTAGGAGCTATATCGATTTAAAACCATATGGTCTTTTGGATTAATCTTAAGCGCTTTTTCAAAAGCTGCATCAGATTTATCAAACTGTCCCAGCATAAAATATTCTGTAGCTAAATGGTTTTGAATATCCACTTGCAACATTGGATTTTTTCGGGACATTAACAAAGCCTGCTTATAACTCGATACGGCTTCTTTGTGTTTTTTAGTTTGACCAAGTGCCATACCATTAAAATAGTAAGCTTTTGCTTTATTCGGAAAGCGATCTATTGCGTCTTCAGTCATCGGAAGCATTGCTTCGTAATTACCTGTTTCCATATAAATATAAAGCACTTGTTCCCAGATAGAAAAAATGGACTTATTGAGATTTAATGCGGATTTGTATTTGGTTAAAGCGGTCTGCTTATCTCCAGAGTAATATAAAAGATCTGCATGTGCCGAAAAAGATTTCGCTTCTTTCGGGTGTGCAGCTTCAAGCGTTTCTGCCAATGCTAATGTCGAAGCAGTTACCTGCTCATCTGCTTTGCCATCCACTACTTTCTGAATATAAGGATACAGCTCTTTAATTTTTAAATCAATATTGACATCTTCTTTTTGGAAAAGTGGTTTTAAAGAACTTAGATAATCCAAATCATTACCACTAGATTTATTTTGTCCGACCAAAGCCATGCTTGCTTTAACATCGGCAGGGTCTACTTTTAGAATTCTTTTAAACACTTTGTTTGCTAAATCTTGATCGCCCATCTGTTGATGAAAACCAGCAAGCATATGGTAGAAGTCTGTATTGGAAGGTTGGTAACGAATCAGTGTTTCTAATTCCTGCGCTGCTTTCTTTTTATCTCCCATACCCAAATAGATTCGATGCTTCCGAGTAGAAATATCTTCGTGTACTCCAAAGTTTTTTTCCATCTCATTATAGACATCGATTGCTTTTTCAGGTTGCCCGGCTTTCACCTTAAGAAAGGCTAACTTTTCATAATAAAAGGCATCCTTTGGATTTTCCTTTAAAAGTTTTTCATAAACTTTTGCAGCGGCTTTGGCATTTCCATTTTCTTCCTCTAAATCTGCTAAAAACATTTGGTACCATACATTCTCAGAATCACTGGTAATCGCCATTTTAATAGACTTTAGCGATTTTTCCTTTTTTTCTAACACGTAATATATACGAGCTAATTCATATGCAGCGACATGATTGTTTTTATCTCTTTTTAAAACTTCTTTAAAAAGCGTTGCCGCATTCTCGTAATTACCAAGAATCTTCTCTTTAGTCGCATCAATAAAAACCTTTTGTGTGTTAATCTCTTCCTCAGACACCTGTTTGATTACCTGAGCATTGGCTACAGAGCCAAGACCTAAGCATATCAAAACGACAAAACAACAACAAAAACGTAAATAATTCATAAATAAAAATTTGATTTTCGCTCATAGATTAGCCTATAAGCGAAAATACTTTCGTTTTTAATATTGGTTATGGATTGAGATATTCAGCATTTTAAAGCTAAAACACCTGCAATTTTGAGGTTTATTGAGCTACAGAGTAGTCACCGATGCTAATTTCGGACTTTTTCCCGTTATATTCAACCAAATTCCCTAACATTGAGTTTTCGAGGTTGGCATCTTTAACAGAAGTATTATTTTGAATAACACTATTATTTATAACGGAATTCTCGACCTTCGAATTATTTCCAATCGATACATGAGGCCCAATTATAGAATTTTTAACAATTGTATCCTTTCCAATAAAACAAGGTGGAATAACAACGGCATTCTCTAAAACCACAGAATCATGTACCATATTCTCTTTTTCTTTCTTTAATTCCAACATTCGATGGTTGGTATATACGACACTCGCTTTATTTCCACAATCTAGCCATTCTTCTACAGTTCCCGGCTTAAAACGCATACCTTTTCCTTTCATATTCTCCAGACCATTGGTCAGTTGGTACTCGCCTTTGTCTTTAATATCATTATCTAAAAGGTATTGTAATTCATCTTTCAAGATCGCTGAGTCCTTAAAATAGTAGATTCCAACAATTGCCATATCCGAGACAAAAACCGGTGATTTTTCAACAAAATCCGTAATAATATTGTTTTCATCGACCTTCACCACACCAAAAGCTGAAGGATCTTCTACTTTTTGTACCCAAATCATTCCATCGACATCGTCTTCTACAGAGAAGTCTGCTTTGAAAAGCGTATCTGCAAAGGCGACAAACGCTGGTCCGCTCATGCTTTCTTTTGCACATAAAATGGCATGTGCCGTACCTAAAGGTTCAGCTTGTGTATACACAGAACCTTTTGCGCCCAGAGATTCGGCGATTTCAATTAAATCTTTTTTGACCTGCTCACCAAAATCACCAATAATAAAGGCAATTTCTTCAATCTGTCCGACAAAAGAAGCGGAAAGATCTTCGACTAATCGTTGAACCATTGGTTTACCTGCAATGGGTACCAGCGGCTTAGGTACAGTTAAGGTGTGCGGTCGTAATCGGGAGCCTCTACCGGCCATAGGGATGATAATCTTCATGTCTGTTTTTCTACTAGTTTAATTTGAAAAATGATTTATACTTGACTTACGATGAAATCACCGAATTGTTTAATGAGGTTGGGAAGAATAGGGTTAAATTTAGGTTGCAAAAATAATAAATTCTTGCAGAAGATGAATAGGGAACTGGTATTTTCGATTTTAAGAATTTTGATAAAAAATAATGCTATTCTCTCAAATCCGAAGAACTAGACTTAATCTTCAAGTAATCAGTATAATATTCCTTATATTTCATTAAAATTAATCGGTATCATCAATTATAAGTATAGTACTTTTTTAATGGCTTTCCTTCTTTT
>CAYXQH010000418.1:0-5803 GCA_964467425.1 uncultured Saprospiraceae bacterium | reverse complement strand
TATTTTATAATGTGATTTTTTGAGTAGAATTTTTAATTATCTTTTTTATAATGATCGTCCCAGTTTTTGACCTTAGGCTCCCCTAATTTACCAACACTTTTTGCAACAAGCATAGAAACAGTAGCATCACCTGTGACATTGACTACTGTGCGACACATATCAAGAGGACGATCAACGGCAAATATTAACGCAAGACCAAATTCAGGAACACCAATTGCTCCCAAAACAATAACCAACATAACCATTCCTGCACCTGGCACTGCGGCTGATCCTATGGATGCTAATGTAGCTGTCATAACAATCGTTAACTGATCACCCAATGTAAGGTCAATTCCAAATGCTTGAGCAATAAATACAGCTGCTACTGCCTGATATAAACTGGTGCCATCCATATTGATGGTTGCACCTACTGGTAAGACAAAACTGGACACTTCTTTTTGTACACCTAGATGTTCTTCAACTCTTTCCATGGTTACTGGTAGTGTGGCTGCACTCGAGCTTGTTGAAAAGGCTAGGAGCTGAGCAGGAGAGATTCCATTGAAGAAAAATTTGTAGCCTCTTTTTGCAAAAGTTTTTACAAGGAATGGATGGAAAATAAAAACCATAATGCCTAAACCGGCTACAACGCAAAGCGAATATTTTATTAAGGCAAGAAATAAATCTCCGCTCGGTGATTCGACAACCAACGCTGCCAATAAAGCAAAAACACCATAAGGGGCGGCAAGCATTATAAGATCAATTAATTTGAGAATAACATCATTGAGACTATCAAAGAATTGTTTGACAGGTCGTGCCTTTTCGGGGGCAATTAAAATCAAACCAATACCAAAGAATACTACAAAGAAAATGACTTGCAACATGCTCCCGTTTTCAGTCAGCGCTTTAAAGATATTAGAGGGTACGATATTAACTAAAGCTTCTAAAGGTCCTTTTCCTTTTTGCTCTTCAGCATCAGCAATTTTTTTACTGGCCTCACCTGAGAAATTTTCAATCAACTCTGTGCGGGTTTCTTCTGAAATACTATTACCAGGTTGAAATACATTAACAATCAATAATCCTATCGATACTGCAACAACAGTAGTCAAAAGATAGAGGCCTATCGTTCTTCCTCCCATTGCTGATAATTTGGAAATATCTTGCAAATCTGAGATACCTTTAATCAAAGAAGCAACAATTAAGGGTATTGCAATTAATTTTAAAAGGTTAATAAATATAGTTCCAAATGGTTTGATCCAGTCTTTTACAAAGGAACTAGCAGGCTTGACTGTTACTTGATTCGGTAAGATGGAAGTTGCTTTTATAAATTTATAATTACCAAAATCTGTAGACTTTAAAAGATCGAATTCTCCACTTCCATTTTGGCCGATCTTAACGACGTTATAGTATTTGTTGAGGTCGGCAAGTGGTGCACTTGAAGCATCAAGTAAAACTTTAAGTTCTTCTTTTTTGCCTGTCGAAAGGTTTTTAACTTGAATATCAACGATACTTGAAAAGGACTCCATTTTTTCAATTTCATAGGATGCCTTTCCAGTTTCATTTACATAGCCAAGATAATTGGCGCCGATTCCAAACAAAACACCTAAAAGCATTCCGATTAATATCTGCCAATGAAGAGCTAATTTTCTCATATTGATTTTTTTATTTAACACACAAAATAGAAAAAAATGCGCAGACTTTTATCAAGGGAATCGTACAACGCAGCTAAACATATATAGGAAAAAATACATTAAATATATTTTTAATTTAATAAAATATTAGTATGTTTGAACTTTCTAATAAGTAATATTTTTTATCATTTTAATTGATCGCAAAAATTACCTTTTTAGAAAAGAAATCTTTTCTGAGAATTACTACACATCAACAAGACTTCAGTAGGAGGACAAGAGTTCTGAGGTCAATTTTTATATCAAAATTTAAAACATGAGCAAGTTAATCACATGGATGATTATGCTCTCCTTTTGTTTACCTTTAAACGCGCAGCCCACACCAACACCCATAGCGCAAAAGTCTTCCAAAAATATTAGTTCCGGTAAACAAGAATTGAGTATAATTAATGAAGCACTATTGAACTCCAGTTACCACGACTATTGTCCAATTAATTTTAATGGCGGATTATTATTTACTTCCGATAGAGTAGAGTCAGGTTCATCAAAAAATGCGGATGCAAATTTTTATTTTTCGATGATCAATTCTGATGGCAGCTATTCAAAACCTGTACTGTATGATAGTAAACTGAATTCAACTTTTCAAGATGGTATGGCTACCATTAGTCCAGATGGAAAAACAATGATATTTTCCAGAGACATTAAAAAGGTAAAACAGGCAAATGGTTTTAGTGATGTAAGATTATATTCTGCGAAATGGATAAACGGAAGTTGGGCTAAAGTTAAAAAGATGGGAATCAATGCTAAAGATTTTTCTTCTGGCCATCCAACTATTTCTGCAGATGGTAAAGAACTATACTTTATTTCTAATCGACCTGGAGGTTTTGGCGGAACAGATATTTATGTTTCTATTCTAAAAAACGGGAAATGGGGTAAACCTAAAAACCTGGGACCAAAAGTAAACTCACCAAGAAATGAATTGTTTCCGTTTGTAGATGCTTCTGGACAAATCTATTTTTCATCTAATCGGAGAGCAGGAATGGGCCTTTTAGATATCTACAGTTCAACGATGAAAGAAAATGGAAAATGGACGAAATCAAAAAATATTGGGGAACCTTTTAATTCACCTCAAAATGACTTTGGTTACTACTCTCAGGATGAAGGTAAGTCTGGGTTCTTTTCTTCCAACCGACCTGGTGGAAAAGGAGGAAATGATATTTATTACTGGGGAGCGAAAAAAGAAAGCGCTCCAAAAACTATGGTTTCCTCTGTAATTAAATTTACGGAAGCTGAAACCAAGCGGATGGTTTCTTCTGCAAAAGTATCAATTGTCGATAGTAATGGAATGACAAAAGAATGGACAACAGATATTAATGGACAAATAGAAGTCTCCTTAGAAAAGGATTTTACGGGGATACTTACCGTTACTCATCCAGCGTATAAGCAAACGCAATTTAATATCAATGAGGAAAATCGGAATAACCTTGCTATTATCCTGGTGAAATTAGAGTGTATTCCAATGACTGGTCAATTGACAAATGATCGTGGGGAAGCGATCGCAATGAATGATGTCTCAGTCTATGTCTCCAATATGACTTCAAAGGTGGAACAAAAAGTAGTCACTAACAGAAATGGTGTTTTTGAAATATGCCTGGATTGTAATTATGATTATTCTGTAAAAACAATAAGTGATCAGTTTTATTTAGATGAAACGGAGGTTTCTACAAAAGATATTGATTGCAATAACCAAAATGGCATTTCCAAAAAAATTCAATTAATTAAAGTAGCTCAAGACGATGGAGTAAAAGAAAATCCAAATATGAACACGTTTGCTGACGAAACGCCAAAGCCTATATCAGAAAGAGAACGTGAAAAGCTAGAATTAGCAGCAAGAAATAAATCGAAATTAGAATCCATTTCTATTGCAGAACCTGAATCTAATGTTACAACAACAGAAATAGTAGAGGCCGTTCCAAAAATTGAAGAAAAGCCACTTGTTGTTGAAAAGGAAGAACCAAAGGTTAGAAAACGTATCGAAAACGTTTTCATGGTTCCTAATATTTATTTTGATTTTGATAGTTATAATGTGGAGTCGAGCGATTATAAACATCTGAATGATTTGGGAGCTTATCTAAAAGATAACCCAACAAAAAAAGTGGCTATTAAGTCCTTTGCTGATCCAATAGGGAGTGAGGCTTATAATAAATGGCTTTCTAAAAGAAGAGCGGAAGAAGTCGTTAACTTACTTATGAAGTCAGGTGTAGTTCAAAACCAAATCGAGGTGAATGCAATTGGTGAAAATACAGTTGTTGAAGATTTTGACAAAGTGGATAAGAAAGAGATTTATTCTAAAAGCAGAAGAGCAGAATTTTCAATTATCGAAAACGAAAATTCTTTTGAAGAATCAGGATCTAAGACAATCGACGAATCCGCTAAAAGTGGAGCGCTTTACATCTCAAGTATTAATTACGGATTTGATGCTTACACCTTGAATATGAATGCTATTGTAGAAGTAGATAAGTTGATTGTGGAGTTGCAATCGAATCCGAATCTAAAAGTGGAAATTAGATCTCACACAGATTCCAGAGGTAGCAGTACATACAATCAAAAACTATCTCAGAAGCGTGCAAATGAAGTAGCGAGATTTATACAGTCTAAAGGAATAGCATCAGAACGACTTACAGCAAAAGGTTTTGGAGAGTCAGATTTGATCAATGACTGTAAAGATGGTGTTCCATGCACAAAGAGTCAGCATAAAGAAAATAGAAGAACAGAGTTTGTATTTGAAAAATAAAACGGCACCCTAATGCCTATTATACCTTCCCTTAAGCAATAAGCTTAAACTTTTAGCGCCCTGGTCATCTCTCTTTTGTGAGGTGGACCAGGTAGCGCTTCTACCGTAAAGCCAACCTTCTTCAAGGTCCTTTTAACAACACCCTTTGCACAATAAGTAGTCAGTATACCATCTCGCTTTAAAGCGGTATACATTTTTTGAAGGACTGGTTCTGTCCACAATTCAGGTTGAGCACTCGGTGCAAATGCATCAAAATAAATGATGTCAAACTCCTCTTCAGAATCTAGGTCTTCAATCCTTTTTAAATGTTTTTTGAATTCGAATTTTTTTGAGATTTGGATAGGTTGCTCCCAGTCGGACTGATGCATACGGAGAAAATGTTCTTCAAAATCAGGATTTAATAGACTAGGATAATTCAGAAGCTGAACTTGCTCAAGGTGAAGTGGGTAGGCTTCGATAGCGGTATAAGAGATGTTTAAATTTCTCTTCTCAGCTTCGAGTAAAGAAACAAAAGCATTAAGGCCTGTTCCAAATCCAATATCAAGGATGTTGATATTCTTTTGTACTACTGCTTTAAATCGTAATGCGGCATTGATAAATACATGGTAGGTTTCTTCGGCTGCTCCATATTTTGAATGATAGCTCACGTCAAATTTTCCCGATTGTACAGAGTGGGACCCATCTTCTGTTATATAAATACTATCCTTACTCATTTTGATGAAGGTAGATAAAAGTAAATGGATTTAAAAATTAAAACAATTTACTCTATCATTTCTTTAATCTCTTCAAAATGGATATCCATATCGGTAGCTTCCAATATACATTCTCCCTGATCGATTAAAAGAATTTGAGGTGTTTCGTGATTTTCTTCGAAGACTTCGCAGACTGATTTAGAGACTGTTCTATTTTTAATAGCATCCAGGAAATAGGGCGCCATTTGCTCGTCTGAGAGCGACCATTTTCGTTCTAGCCGATCCAGCGCAACATCACTAATAAAACATTTGGTGCTATGTTTAAAGATGAGACAAGGGGTGGAGTAGGAGCGCTTGATGATGTCATCAAGTTGAGCTTTACGCTCCAATGAGATCCAGCTTATTTTTTTCAATACTACTCTTTGCAAATTACAGAAGATACATTATCTGCAACATTGACCACTTGGTCAACAGAAAATGTAGGACATCCTAATCCTTTATTACAAGAACTAAAACTTGCAATTGCAGCAAGAAGAATAACAAATGGAATTACTTTTTTAATGATTTTAGAATTCATTGTATGAATTTTTTGTTTTCTAAAGTATGAAACAAAGTTAATAAATATAATTTTATAAGACCAGAAAATATAAATTAAATTAATTATTGCTGGAGTGTTTATATTTGAGCACCATTATTTCGTTGGAATAACCCAT
>CAYXQH010000417.1:0-5814 GCA_964467425.1 uncultured Saprospiraceae bacterium | reverse complement strand
AAGATATGCGCAAACGCCGCGGTGTTAAACGCACATTTTGATTGATATCTATGCAAAACGATGACAGTGACCCGAGTAGCGGTTTTGCTTTGGCGCCAAGCAATTTGCACGCATCGGTGTAGGAGAAATGAGACAGGATGTCTTTTAGCGTTTGTTTGTGGCTGGAGCGTTTAGTCATTGATTTTCTGGCCGGATATTCAGCATTCATTATTTATTGATCTTTACACAAAATTGGAATGAGCGCATCATACCAACTAACCACTAAAATTTCTTTTGCTTGTTTTAAATCTGCACAAGCCTCCTCACTTTTATTCATTTGCAAATAGGCCTGGCCTCTTAAAGAAAGGTATTCTCCGTTTTTCGGAAACATTGTAATAGCTTCTGTAAGTTTTGCAATCCCTTCATCAACCTGACCTTCCTGCAAAAGAATGGCTGCATCATCTACCGCTTTATCAGCGTCTTTAAAATTAGAAATCGTATTTCCACAAGCCACTAAATTAGGGCGAAAAGTAATTCGAATCCCCTGGCTGGTATTCACTTTTCGTTCACCAAAAGTAGCCGCATTCCATTCTCCAGAAGTAGCATTGATTAGTCGAATAGCTTCAAACTGATAATCAATCCCAAGTCCACTATAATCAATCACATCAATAATATTTACCGTTCCATCCTCACGCAACAAGGTGTTTGCTTCAATGATTCCAATCCGACAGCTATCCTGACCTTCATTCGGAAATTTTAATTCATCATCTATATATTTTTCCAATGCACCTTGCTCGCCTTTATATAAAGCAGGAGCATCGAATTTTACCCAAACGGAATCTTGGCCGGACATCACAAAATCTGGCTCTTTAACTTCTTTGATTTTAAACTTGACAGGAACATTCCGGTAAACACGAACGGGTATGCCTCTTTGTTTGCCTGGTGTCCATTTGTCTGGAAGTGTTTTCATCAATTCAACTACTCGCAAAGCCTCTGTACCTAATTGTTCCCCTTTGTCTCTCATGATGGTAGCATTAGAAATACTGCCATCTTTTTCTACAACAAATCGAATGACCACGGTTCCTTCATTTCTATTCTGGCGATCAATTTCAGGGTATCGAATATTACCATAGATAAATTCAAGCATTCTTTTATCAGAGCATTCTTTAATCTCTTGACTACTGCCTTCCAATTCGGCACAGCCAGGGAAAATAGGCATGTCTTCGACAACTATAAATATTTCTTCTTCTACTGATTCCGGTTGCGCAAAAAGCACGCTAGTTAAAAGTAGACAACAAAGACCCATTAAATATTTCATATAGAGTTTTATAAAGGTTATGTTTTATGTAGGTCATATAGTTATGCAAAGCCAATAAAATAGCGTCATAACCATATAACAACATAGCCATATAACCATATTATTAAATTTCAGGTGAATGCTCTCAGGTTTGAAATCGGATAACAAATCTACAAAATCCTTTTATTTATAAACTCAAAAACAAGCAAAAATGCTGTCTTTCAATGTGTATAAGTACCAAACCAGAATTGCAGGTGTAATAAATTGTTTTGAATGAGTTTCATAAACGGTTGACTGTGAGTGGATTATGATAAACTGTATGGGTAGATTCAAGGAATTTATTATACCAATTTTTTGGCTTTCTACTTATTGCCTATATTGGTTCTGCTTAGCGATAATTTTTACAAAAACAATTTTTAAAAATGAAGAAGATCCTTTTTATTGCGATTCTTTTTTTAACCATTGGTGCCTGTAAAAAAGATAAACCTCTCCCTTTAAGCTCCGGAATGTTAATCACAGAATCAGTAACCATTAAAAAGGATAGCTTCTTTTTGGATGGAGCAGATTCAATAAATCAAGCAACTATTATTATTGAAGGCGACGATATTGTTGTTGATTTTAATGGAGCGGTATTGATAGGTTCTACAAACTATACTGCACCACATACCTTCAGCGGTTTGGGTATTGAAATCCGAAATGGTAAAAATATCACGATTAAAAATGCGGTTGTTCGAGGCTTTAAGGTTGGGCTATTGGCTACAGGGATTGAAGGGTTGAAAATATTAGATTCGGACTTTAGTTATAATTATCGACAAAAATTGAAAAGCACAGCAGCCAAAGAGGATTTGGCAGACTGGATGAGCTATCATCATAATGACAAGGATGAATGGTTTCGGTATGGAATGGCCATCTATCTGAGACAATGTGATAAAGCGGTGGTCAAAAATGTAACAATCACTGGTGGTCAAAATGCCTTGATGCTCACCGGATGTAATCATGGACTTTTTTATAATAATGATTTTAGTTTTAATTCTGGCTTAGGAATTGGAATGTATCGCTCTTCTAATAATCGGGTAATGCATAATAGATTGGACTGGAATATTCGGGGCTATAGTCATGGCATTTATAATCGAGGACAAGACTCTGCGGGAATACTTTTATATGAGCAGTGCTCTGAAAATACAGTAGCGTATAATTCAGCCACACATTCAGGTGATGGTTTTTTTCTGTGGGCAGGGCAGACGACGATAGACTCCGGAAAAAATGGATGTAATAATAATCTGGTTTGCGAAAACGATTTTTCTTACGCTTCCAATAATGGGATTGAGGTAACCTTTAGTGGCCATAATAATTTTTATAAAAACATCTTACATGAATGTGATTATGGTATTTGGGGCGGCTATAGTTATGGGATGGATATTGCGAGTAATGATTTTAAAAATAATAATCATGGTATTGCTATTGAACATGGAAATAATACTCTTATTCGAAATAATCAATTTTCAAAAGATAAAATTGGACTAAAACTCTTTGAACGAGCTAAGCAACCGGACTCGTGGGGTTTTGCTAAAAAGCGAAATGTGAAAAGTCGAAGCTATACGATTAAAAATAATCTAATTGCAGAGATCAATAATCCATTTCAGATAGAAGGAACCGACGCTGTGGAAATTGAAAATAACTATTTATATAAAATCGTAAACCTTCCTTCTTTCATTGATCGAATCTCAAACCCAAAATATCCTTCGGATTATTTAAATGAAGACGAATTTCTGCCCGTTGAAATTAAAGATCTCATACCCGAACCATTACAAGACGGTATGCATCCTTTTTTAAAAGAAAACGATTTAAAGGGTAGACAATATATGATCATTGGGGAGTTTGGTCCTTATAATTTTCAATACCCGGCACTTTGGCTTAGAGCAATCGATGGGAATACGTTTACTTTTGCTGTATTTGGTCCTTTTGGAAATTGGAAAGCGGTAGGTGGAAAAGGATTCAAAATGATGTCTCAAAAAAGAGGCTCGACTCCTGCAACCTTAGTTTTAGAAGCAGAAGAAAATGCGGAGGAGCTTTCTATTGAATTAGAATATCTGGGACCTGCATTTATCAACAAATTTGGATTGCCACATGCTAAAGGTAAACCAGTTTCATTGACCTGGACTAGTAAGTAGCCCAACTCTTGTCGAAAATTGCTTCCTTCTTATCGAAAGTATACCCTGGTTTAAATATAAACGAATACATTAAGCTCATCAAAAATCTAATAAAATAGGACATATGAAAAATCTTGTCGTCTTCTTTTTTTCTATCTTAATAATATCCACAACAATCAATGCTCAGTCATCCATGAATACGGAAGTTTTTGATGCCATCATGGAAAAGAGCTTTTCAAAAGATGGTCCTGGAATAGCTGCACTAGTTGCCAAGGATGGTAAAGTAATTTATACCAAAGCTATGGGGCATGCTAATATCGAATTGGATGTTGCTACGAATACGGATCATGTTTTTAGAATTGGCTCGATCACTAAGCAATTTACAGCTGTAGCTATTTTGATGTTGGAAGAGCAGGGTAAGTTGAATTTAAATGATGAGATTACTAAGTTTTTACCGGATTATCCAACACAAGACAAAACAATCACAGTCGAACATTTACTACGGCATACCTCAGGAATTATGAGCTATACTAATATGCCTTCCTTTGTAGAAGTCATGAAGAAAGAGATGACAAAGGATGATATTGTAAATATGTTTAAAGATGTGCCATTGGAGTTTGAACCAGGGTCAGAATTTAAATATAATAATTCCGGCTATTTTCTATTAGGACTTATTATTGAAAAAGTGAGCGGATCTTCTTATGAAACGTTTCTTCAAAAAAATATTTTTGATAAGGCTGATATGCGGAGTTCTTACTATGATACACATGCTCCAATTATCAAAAATAGAGCAACAGGTTATGATGGAAGCGATGGGGATTATACGAATGCCCTGCATATCAGTATGGATTGGCCGTATGCAGCAGGTGCTTTGATGTCAACAGTAGGGGATTTATTGAAATGGAACTCTGCTTTGCACGATGGGAAACTAATTTCGAAAACGACTCTTGCTAAAGCATTTGTCGATTATGATTTGCCAGATGGAAAAACGACGCACTACGGTTTCGGTTGGGTACTTAGTAAGCTTTACGGAAGTGAAAGCTATGAACATAACGGAGGAATTCCTGGTTTCTTGAGCCAAGGTGTTTATTTACCAAAAGAAAAAATCTATGTAGCGGTGCTTTCTAACTGTATGTGTCAAAGTCCTGACTTTGCAGGAGTTCAACTAGCAGCAGCAGCGATGGGGCAACAAGTTATTAGTACTTCAACAATAGAAATGAGTGATCAGGTAAAAAGAGAGTTTATGGGAGTTTATCAAATAAGTGGAGAGGATAAGCGAGTAATTACCTTACAGAAAAATGGACAATTATATTCTCAAAGAGGTGGAGGTGCAATGTATTTACTTTCACCTATTTCGAAAGATAAATTTAATGTAGAAGAATCTCTAACCGTTTTTGAGTTTGTTAGAGATACAGACGGTAAAGTAGTCGAAATGATTTCGCATACCAGAGATGGTGATCAACAAAGAGCTAAATTAACAGATGAGAAACCTAAAGCACTAGAAGAAATCGAGGTCGATAGTAAAATACTTGAACAATACGTTGGAAGTTATGCACTGGCACCAACTTTTGCAATCAATATTACTACTGAAAATGGGAAATTATATCTACAAGCCACAGGGCAGCAAAAGTTTCAGGCTTATGCTGAAAGTGAGACGAAGTTTTTTCTAAAAGTAGTCGCTGCGAAGGTGGCATTTTTTAAAGATGAGAAAGGCGTGTATTCCAAAATGGTTTTGTATCAAAATGGGAGAGAAATGCCAGGGGTACGAAAATAAAAGAAGTAAGCAAGGTTGGCTTTTATAGTATCTATAAAAAACAAGAAAGGCTTAGTGAATTTAATTCGCTAAGCCTTTTCTTAATGGAATTGGATATGAACTATCCAATAAACATTTTTGATTTTCTAAATTTCTTCACTAACAAATAGTAGAACATCGCTCTAAATTTGTTACGGCTTTTACCGAAAGCTTTACAAGCTTCAGCAATCCCTTCATCTAATTTAGGACTATCTTTTAATCCTAATTTTTTGATCAAGAAATTCTTTCTTACTCTTAGCAATTCTGCTTTGTCACTACAAGCTACTTTCTCAGCATCAGCTTTGTAAAGAGATGGTCCGCAAGCTTTACACATAGCATGTAAAAGTTTTTTGTCAACTTTTGCCACACCTAATTTTTCATTAAATTCCTTCTCGTAACGATCACATTTTTCTTGAAGTTTGCTCATGTTTTAATAAGGTTTTGATTAAGTAAATAAATTAGTTCAACTAAAAATAAATTTCATTGCAACATTACTATTTATTCTTTGATCGCAAAGTTAAGTATTTAAAACATTTAACAAAGAAAATCAATCAAATGATTTACTAAGAGTAAAAAAAATAATTCAGCTCCGTTAC